>CAYULU010000039.1:0-14945 GCA_964445745.1 uncultured bacterium
TAAGGGCCTCAAGCTCCCAAAGAGGATTGGCCTCAAACGGCACGACACCTTTCACATAATCATCCACGGGAAGATAGTTAATCACCTCGACCTGGTTTCCCACCACCCGCTTGATCGCAATGGTGTCACCGTAAACCCGTGAATCCCCCACGCGAACGCCCGCCCCCGCACTTTGAACGGTGAGCAAATCCCCGGAGACCGGCCTATTCCCCAAAAGGATGTTTTGGCCCTGTCCCCGCACGGTTACAACCGGAAGCTTTTCTCCGGCCGAGACTCGCGCGCCCTGAGAATCGTGGATCTCGTAGGGCTCCACGCAGGAGATTTTGATTTCACTGCGCGGTTTGATCACCAACACCCGTATCTTTTGAATGCTCGCAGGACAAGGGAGGGAACTCTCCCGGAGATTCTGTCCAGCCAGGGCAGATCCCGAAAAAATAAAACTTAAAAAAAAAAGACCGGCGATCATTTTATATTTCATGACTTCCCCGTTTCCTGACCTGAGTTCAACATTTTTTAAACCAAAATCGTTATCCCTTGTTACGGCTCAAAGGGTCGTCCCATTGACTGCACAGGAGTATTTTTCCCGATACCATCATCCTGTCAACGACCCAGAGGGTCTGTAGACCCGTTGGGAACGAAGCGTCTGCCAGAGGACGGATCCGTCCAATGCTTTTGGGCGGAAAGGACACCGCTTTGGATTCTCCCTCAAGGTCGCAGGAAGAATGACGACAGAAAAACCGGAAATTCAAAAAACTCAAACCTCCAAATAAAAACCCCCGCAACCTGTTTTCAGGATGCGGGGGTTTGTCAAAAAAATCTTCGCAGGGTGCTCTTACTTGATGGAATCGAGATAAACCTTAAGTTTGGACCAGGTCTGTCGGCCGCAAACACCATCTGCGGTAAGCCCGTTATCCCGTTGAAAGGCCTTGAGCGCATCACGCGTCGCCGGCCCGATTTTTCCGTCAAGGGCCCCTTGATAATACCCGGCCTTCTTGAGGGCTTTCTGAATGTTGACCGCCGGAAGTTCAAACCCGGAAGGCGTCCGGTAGATATTGGTAATGACCGCCTCTTCTTCCTGCAAAGCTCCGACCCGACTTTCCGATTCAACGATCGCAGACTGTAATTTGCTCTGGTATGCCTCTTCTGCGGAGATCGCCGTACGCGTATCCTGCAACGACTGATCCAGCCTGACCAGTTCATCGGTAACCGCACCCATCTGCGCCTGAAGCGTGTCGACCTTTTTGGAGGTCTTCCGCGACGCACAACCACTGAGTGCCACAAGCCCGATTAAAACAAAAAGAAACGTCAAACGAGTTGTTTTTCCCATCTTGATTTCTCCTGATTGGTGATCTTCGAAGTTAAATAATGGCTACGAAGGCCTTAAGTCTACCAAAATCAATTCGGCTTCGCAATCCCAATTCAAAAAATCAAAAAACAAATCTTTGAGTTGCCCGCTGTTTGATACTGCGCATCAAAGACCCGTCGGTTTTTTATCCCTCCCTCCACCGCCGAAAAAAAAATAAGTCAAGGCTGGGTTGGGTCAAGCGGGCAAACCGCGAAGAGCATAAATTCCGTGTGCCCGATCATGCGCTGGACGGGACGGGTTTTGCCGCCCCTCGCAAGGATTTCCCGCTCGAGAAGTTCCCGGCTTTCGACAAGGATAAATCCGTTTTCTCTCAACGCCTCGGCCATTTTCTCGATCTGGTTAAAGGTCGGGTTCAAACTGACGAGCCGGCCGCCGCCGCGCAAGGCGCGTTTCACCGGAGCCACTTCTTCCCAGGGCTGAGGGATATCAAGAATAATGGCATCCACTCCGGTCTCATCAAAAGGATCCGACGCCTGCCGCTGTTTAAAGGTGACAAAATCATTGAGTCCCGCGCGCGCCACATTTTTATGCGCATTCTTCGGAAGGTCCGTCCGGCGATCATAAGTGTAGACATGTCCGTTCGGCGCCACCGTCTGGGCGAGCGCCATCGTCAGAGACCCCGAGCCCGTACCCACTTCAATCACTCGCGAACCACTCGTGATTCCTGCTTTCATGATAAGAAGCGCGGCATCTTTCGGGTAGATAATCCCGCTTTCGCGTGACGCCTTCATCATAAGGTCTTCCAGGGTGGGTTTCAGAAGATATCCGGAGCCGTGTTCACAAATAACTTTTTTACCGAAGGGCTGGCCGATCCAGTCATCGACCAGAAGGGGACGCCCGCAATGAATCGATGCACGCTTACCGCGTGTCACTTCGATCAGGTAACTCTGTTCGTCTTCAAACCAGAGGAGGACTGCATCGCCTTCCTTGATCGTCAGATTTTCTTTCAGGGTTTGATTTTCCATGGGCCTAAACTATCAGATATTCCGAATTTCTCAATTTAAAATAAAAGCACTCTACCATTTTTTTTGCCGGGCAAGCTTCAAGATTTCATCGTAATGGTGGACCAGGTGATCCGGGTTCGCCTGCGCCAGAGTTTTTTCCGGCGTAAAACCGTGACTGAGGCAAATAATTTCAACTCCAGCATTTCGAGCGGTCTGGATATCAACCAGGCTGTCGCCGATAAAAAGAGTTTCTTCCGGCCTCACCCTGGTTTCCCCCATCAAGTAAAAAAGAGAGGCGGGATCCGGCTTAAACGGAAGTCCGTTGTCCCCCGCCAAAACATCGATGAAATAACCGCCCACGCCCAAAGCCGCGAGAATTTGTTTTGAGAAAGGATTGGGCTTGTTCGTAATCACCGCCTGGGTCCGCGGCTTGAAAAATTCGAGCAGTTCCCTGGCCCCCGGATAGAGATGCGAATGGTCCAGCATGTGACTCGTGTAATGTTTCCGGTAGAGTTGGGCCCCGCGATCGGCAAGTTTCTCGTCGTCCGTCTGGAAAACCTGACGGATCAGCGAATGCAGTCCCGTTCCGACAGCGTCCTTGATCTCGTCATCCGTAATCGAGGGACCGTTTAACTCTTTAAGGACATAGCGGACGCTATTAATAATGTCCTGCCTTGTATCCACCAGCGTCCCGTCGAGATCGTAAATAACAAGTTTTTTCATAAGACAGGTTTTTCTCCCGGAGTTAAAAAACGGATCAGAAGATCGATCATCTTCGGGTCGAACTGGGACCCACTGTGTTTTTTGAGTTCGGCAATCGCTTCGTCGCGATTCATGGCCTGACGGTAAGACCTTGTGGTCGTCATCGCGTCATAGGCATCCGCGACCGAAAGAATTCTGGCGAAAATATGAATGTCTTCTCCCGCAATCCGGTCGGGATACCCCGTCCCGTCATGCCGCTCATGATGTCCCCGAACCGCCGTCAACATCTCCGGATCCAGCAACACAGGTCTCAAAATATCTTCGCCAAGAACGGGGTGCTTTCGAAGCAGTTCCCAATCACTTTCGGTCAATTTTTCCTTTTTGCAGAGTATGGACTCATGAATCCCGAGTTTCCCGATGTCGTGGAGAATGGCCGTCTGCCTCAACATTTCGACCCGGTCGGGAGCAAGTCCCATCTGGGTTGCCATGTTAACGGCAAGCTCGGCGACCCGCTCCGAATGCCCGCGAGTGTAAGGGTCTCTCGCTTCAAGGATCATGACCAGCGACCGGATGACCCCGTAAAAATAAGCCTGGTTTTTCTGGTGGGCCCGATCCAGATCCTCAGCCATCTGGTTAAAATCCCGGGACAACTCGGCGATCTCGTCATTTCCCCTGACGTTGATTTTATGTTTCAGATTGCCGTGACTCACGCACCGGATCCCCGTTGAAAGTGCCTGCAAGGACCCGGTCAGTTTTTTTGAAAGCCAGAACCCGAAAACCAGGGCCCAGAGTGTCCCCAGCAGAATCGCCCACCAAACCTTTTCGTGAATTTTTTTTCGCATCCGGTAAATGTCCGAAACAAGCGTATCCACTCCCACGACCGCGACCGGATTCCCGTCCCCGTCGACAATGGGCGCATAACCCGAGAGCATGGTTCCCCAGTCGTCACTTTTGATAATCCGTTCTGCCACCGGACCTTTAAGCGCGTCCCGGATCTCCGGAAACTGCGTGATGTCATATTCATCTCCCGGATAAGCGGTCACGCCTTTTTTATGGGAAAGATAGGGGTCGGCATCCACCACAAACTGCCAGCGGGCCCCTCCTTCTTTCGGCGCCAGGACATAGATGAAACCCACCCAGGGATTTTCCTGTTTAATTTTTTCAAATCGATCAAAGAGCGTATGAAACATCGGGGATTGGACTCCGCTCCGGTTTAACGGAATCTGCCGGATCATCTCACCGTCGATCGCGGACGCCACGATACTGGCCGTCGCCTTAAGCCGCTCCCGAAGATTCTCAAACTGGACTTGAAGAGCCGCATGCTGAATCATCGCATCGCTTACCACCCCCATAAAAAACATCGAAAAAACCAGGGTCAGTGTCACGCGAACCCGAAAACTTTCCAGCCAGTGTTTAAATGACTTCATCCCTTTCCGGCTCCCATCCTTTGATTGCAGAAGTTCAAAATCGATTCCTGTAATCCGGCGATTTTCTCCCTGGTTTTTTCCAGACCGTCTCCCCGGGTTGAAAAATCCAGCGTTACAGCAGACAAATTTTTAAGATAATAAATGATCCCGGAGCGAACGGTAAATCCAAGAATGCGGCGAACCGCCAGGGCATAAAGTTCAATCTGAAGATCATACCCGCTCACCTGGGCCGCGGCCGCGTCCCCCTCCGCCGTCTTGAAATCCAGGATGTGCCACGCCCCTTCGGCATCCTGAAAAAGCATGTCCAGTTTACCATGAACAAGACCCCGGCGTTCATTCAGCACAAAATCAACCTCCCGCTCCACTTTCCTGGCGGCCTGGAGTTTCCGAAAAAGAGACGTTCTGAAAAACTTTTGCAAAATGCTCCGGGCTTGAGCGACGGCCTCCCCGCCCAATCCTCTAAAAAAACGATTCAACGTTTCCTCCTCCAGATACTTCTCGGGATGATGAATATCAAAACGTTCCAGAAACGCATGCATCGCCGTTCCCAAATCCCGGGGATCCGATGGCGGGGAAAAATCCGGAGCCGCAGACTCTTCATCCTCCGAGTCCTTGGGGACCCGACCTTCAATATCCCCCCCGGTTGTTTTCCAGCCTATCTGATAAGTTCTCCAGAACGCCAGCGGATCTTTCACAAACAGGACATAAGCGGAAACGGGAAGATCGATGCTTTTAAGGACCGTTGCGACCGGCCTGATTTTTTCCGGCAGGGGTTCCCCCTCCGCCGGCACCAGTTCCTTTAGAGTTCGTTCCATTTGTTCCCGAAAGTTGTCCGCATTTTTTTTCACAAAACCCGGCGCGCGATCGAGATCGCTTACCTTTGGAATCCCGAGCTTATCACCGATCGCCATGACCCAGTCCATCCAGGTCAGCATGTCCCCGTACCGGTTTTTGGGATTTTTCCTGACCTCGTGAACCCCGCTCAAAAAAAGCCGGGACTTGGCGCGCGTGCAGGCGACATAAAACAACCGTTTGCGTTCTTCCCGTTCGCGAGCCGTGATTTTTTCATCCAGTTTTCTATAAGAGAAAGGTTCTTCCGCCACACGCGTCACCTCATTCACCAGACGGAGGGCGTAACCCTCGCTGGCATGCGCCACGACCGACTTGGACTCTTGCCCTCCTCCCTGCGCCCCCAGATCCGCCACCACCACGACGGGAAATTCAAGCCCCTTCGCGCCGTGGATCGTCATCATACGAACGGATTCTTCGCCTTCGACGGAAACCTGCGCTTCGGATTCACGGACTTCCTGGATTTCAAGTCGTTCAATCATGACCAGAAACCTGGCCAGCGGCATCCGGTCAAACGATTCATGCTCTCGAACCATCGCCATGAGTTTTTTGACATTGGCGTAACGGCGCGCACCTCCGGGGGTCGCGAGAATGGAAAGCTCATACCCCGTCCGTTCCAGAATTTTGTCGATGAGGTCCGCGAGAGAAATTCGGTCCTTCAGGCCCCGCAACTCATCGACAAGGGCTGAAAATCCGGCCAGCAACTTTTTTTGCTCCGGTGAAATTTCCGGAATCTTTTCGCATCTTTTTTCTCTCAACGCTTCAGCCAGCGGATTGCGTTCATCCCCGGACTTGGCCCATCTTGAAAGCCAGAACAGCGTGCTGTCCGTAATGTGAAAAAGCGGAGAGCGCAGAGATGCCGCCAGGGGGATATCCAGAAGCGGCTTTTCAAGATGAGTCAGGAAACTCGCCAGATCACGAATTTCAGGCTGAGCGTAGAATCCGCGGCCCGCCATAATAAAATACGGAATGTCGAATGCTTTCATCGCGTACTCGTAGATCCCGCTCATCGTCATGCCACGAAAGAGCAGGGCCATGTCCCCGTAAGGAACGCCTTCCTTTTCATGAAGATCCTTCAGCCGGCCGGCAATCGCCAAGGCCTCACGGATTCTCGCGTGTGCTTTTTCCTCACCCGGGTCAAGATGGGTCACAAGGATTTCAACGGGCGCTTGCCCTTCGTGTCCGGGATCCGGTTCGGCCCGGGCGGAAAGCTCTTCAAACGGAAATCGGTCTTCGTCCCAAAGTTCTCTGAAAACCTCGTTCAGGGTCGTAAGGAGAGCGGCACGGCTTCTAAAGTTTTCCGTGAGGGGAACCCGGATCCATCCGGGATCCTTGCGGGATTGCGTTTCCCTCGCGAGAAAGATACCGGGTTCGGCGCCGCGAAAACCGTAAATCGACTGTTTGAAATCCCCGACCACGAACACATTCGATCCGGACGAAAGCAGATCGACAAATCGCGTCTGGAGATAATTGGTATCCTGAAACTCGTCGACCAGGATAAACTTGAACCTTTGCCGGTAACGGTCTCTTATTTTCTGCATGGCCGGGCGCGGGTCCAGGAAAAGGTTCACGGCCCGAATTTGCAGATCGTCAAAATCCAGCCCGTTCTCCTCCTGTTTTTGGAACTCGTAGGCCGTTTCAAAATGCAATGCAAGCTTTTCCAGATGGGCGCGCCAGGGGGCCGCGAGGGGTTCCATTCTGAGGGCGGCCAGTTCATCGGCAAGGACACGCCACTCTTTCCACCCTTCCTTACGCTTCGATGAATACGATCCCTTCCATTCCCTGAAATCCGAGAGCGTGTTCCAATCCCACAGTTGATTTTTCACAAAGCGGCTCCACGCGCTTTCGTCCAGCTCCCCGGAAAACTTCGGGATCAGCCGTTCGCATTCGCCAAGGATTTCTTTCTCCGCATTTTCCAAAAGGGCATTTCTCTTTAAAGCATTTTCTTCAAAAAACGTCGAAAATATTTTTCCTTCATGCCGCGCCGCGGCGAACAACTTCAGGATGGCGGACCGAACAGCCGGCTCCCCCAGGTAACGCACAAGTTGAAATGCTTCATCCGATTCCTGAAAACCGGTTTCCAGCACCGTCGTCATGATTTCATCTTTAAGGAGATCGGCACGCTCGTTTTCGATCACGCGAAAATCCGGATCAACGCCTGATTCCACCGGATGCTCTTTTAAGAGTCGGGACGCAAACCCGTGAAATGTTCCGATGGCAGCCTGTTCCAGTTCCCGGCGAATTCGCTCAAGCCCCAGGTCCCGAAGTCTTTCGGAAAGTCTTACTTTAATCTCATTGGCCGCCTTTTCGGTGAAAGTTAAAATAAGAAGTTCGGAAATTCCCGCCTTGTTATTCTTCAGGATATGGAGGATTCGTTCGACCAGGACACGTGTTTTCCCTGTCCCGGCCCCTGCGGACACGAGAATGTTGGATTCAAGCTCGCGGATAGCCTGCTTTTGATTTTGGGTAAGAGATAAACTTGCTAGTTTTTGATAATTCATGAGTGTGAAGTTTTTATTTTGAAACTGCCCAGGAAAACAGCATTATACAAAATCTTTGCCGACTATGGAAAAAAACCAGACATCAGCTATACTTTGGCCGATGAATAACGATCAGAGAAAATTTTACAGACACCCGATCAAGGCTCCCATCCAGCTGATGGAAGTTGCGGAGAGCAACTTGCATCATTCCAAAAGCGAGGATCTTTCGGAGGGAGGTCTTTCCTTTTTTTGGCCTTCCTTCCTGGCTGAAGGAACGCACCTTGAACTCTCGATCCCGGTCGAAAAACAGCTTTTCAGGATGAAAGCACGTGTTGCCTACTGCCGAAAGGATGATGGCATGGGCCTTTTCAGAACCGGGGTCTGCTTCGAGGATTCGACGAGCGCATTTCGCGCAAAACTCGCCGAAGAAATCATTCAAATCCGCAACTACCGTGAACAAATGCGGTCGATCCGCGGGAAAGAGATCAGTGAAGAAGAAGCCGCAAACCGGTGGATCCACCGGAACGCCGAGAACTTCGCGAAATTTCTAGGTTAGCCTGCAATTTTCTTCACAACATCGCTCACAAGCTTTCCGTCCTCGCACACTCTCTCAACCTTTTTCCGAATCTGGAAGATAACCGGTTTTCAAAAAAGCGAGGATTCAAAGCATTTATTGCAGATCTTCCTCTGCCTGATAAGCCGAGGGCTTCGAATCTGCGCAATATTTTTCCCATTCCAGATCTCCGAAAAACTCTCTTTTTCTAGATCTCCGATTTTCATGTACTCATTGTAGTACTTATAGCAGGGATTGACCTCGTTAAAGACATTAACGATAAAAATGATGTAGGGCAAAAGGCAGTTCCTTTTCCTCAAGAATTCCTGGTCTTTCTGGGCCTCGACTCTGGGAGGAATCGCATTTTGAATGAGCCTGAAAATATCAATCCCCATTTCCCGTGACATTCGGTACGCGGCATCCTGCTCATGCCGGTTCCATTCAAAATCGATCATCTGCCATTCAATGACGAGCTTGGCGTGGTGTTTTTCTCGCGCCTCCAGAATTTTCTTTAAATTAGCCATTACTAAATTCAAATCGCCGTTTCTTCGATACTTTTTGTACACATCCTCGGTCATCCCATCGATCGCCACGATCAAGCAATCCAGCCCCGATCGCACGAGATCTTCCCAGTAAGCGTCCTCTTTAACCAGAGAAAGGCTCGTAGAAATCGATG
Source organism: uncultured bacterium (assembly GCA_964445745.1). Classification (GTDB taxonomy): domain Bacteria; phylum Omnitrophota; class Omnitrophia; order Omnitrophales; family Aquincolibacteriaceae; genus UBA1443. The sequence continues at coordinate 8,998 of CAYULU010000039.1, forward strand.
TCCCGACACGTTTTTGGTGGGCATACCGGATATAGTCGTTAAGGTTTTCACACCATAAGGGCTCACCAATATCGTAAAGCGAAACTTCAAAAATCCATGGGGAAAGCAAATCAATAAGCCGTTTAAACTTGTCCAGCGGGTAGAAACGCTCCTCTTTCTTCGCATAAGCCCAGCACAGAGGGCATCCCATCTTGCACTTGCGGCTGACTTCTACTTTTAAAAATGCAGGCATCGTCGGAATTTTTTCCCGGCCCACAAGAAAATAAAAAAAGGCAAAGCATAAATTGAAAAACTTTTTAAACGAGAAATAGCGTCGAAGCATTTCAAAATGCCTGCCCACTTGCGCTACCTTGGAGCCTCGTCCCATCATGCTGATTGTTCCCTTCAGTTGAAGATCTTTTGGTGAAAAGCAAGCACTGACACACTCACTACCGACATGCTTTCTTCAATACAACCGACTGTTTCCGGTGATCTCCTGCCAGTGTTATCTCAGGTTCGCGCCTCTTCCGGAGGCTCAAGAAAGGTCAGAAGTTCTTTTTCCGGTCTTGCAAAATAAAAACCCTGCCCGTAACGAATACCCATATTGCGGATATACTCATAATCCTCTTTATTCTCAACACCTTCCGCCACCATCTCTGAGCCGTTCATGCGGCCAAGGTGCACCATTTCCCTCACAATCTGCTGATTGAGATGATTGTCCGCAATACCGCGGATAAGCTGGAGATCGATCTTGAAAAAATCCGGTCTGAGCGATGCCAATTGAAATGTTTTGGCCCCGATCTCGGTCAAATCATCCAACGCAAACCGGTATCCAAGCGACCGAATAAAAGTCACGCCCCTTTTAACAAATTCAAAATCGGACCGTTTGACACCCTCCGTGAGCTCGAAAACAATTTTTTCTGAATACTCTTTGACACCGTCAAGAAAGACTTCCCCCTTTTGTCCTTTGTCGAAAGCTTGCTCGAGTGTGAGCGGCTCAATATTAAGAAAAAGATATTGCCCTTCCGCCAAATTCGGAAGCGCGCCAATCGCGGCCTCCAGGCAATGAAAATCAAAAGGAACCACCGTCCCCGCCACATAAGATTTCCTAAACATCTCAAGGGGAGTTTCCTTTTCGCTCCGGGCGAGGGCCTCGTATCCTTTAATATCCCAAGTCGCAATATCGACAATGGGTTGGTAAACAGAATGAATATCGTTACTGAATTCTTCTTTTTTCCCAAACAGATTAAACTTGAATTTCATAAATTTCGACTTACCTCCCGTTTTTTACTTCAGCAGGAACCGAGGCCCGCGACATAATTTCCATCACCACCTTGCCCACGCGCCGGAAATGCCTGTCAGGCAAAGTTGGATGAATGAGGAACATGAGGCTTGTCTCAGCAAGTTTTCTCGCGACCGAAAAGCGCTTCACCGGGCCGAGATTTTTGTTTCGGAATGCTTTTTCAAGATAGATTTCTCCGCAGCTCCCGACCGAACAAAAGACACCTTTTTGATTCATGACCCGGAGAATTCGTGCTCGCGACCATCCCTTTTTCAGTTTTTCAAGACGCAAAAACACATAATACTTGTAGAAACTGTGCCCTGTTTCAATCGTCGGAGTCGTGATACGAAAAGCAGGAATATTTTTAAAATAGCTTGTCAGAATCTCTGCATGAGCTCTCCGTTTTCTGATCCAGCCGTGCACCTTACGGAGCTGAACCCGGCCGATGGCCGACTGCATCTCGGTCATCCTGCCATTCGTTCCGAATGAGTCGTGGAGCCACTGAAACCTGGGAAAAAATTTAAGACCGGAGGAAACCCTGTAACGCTTGCCGTGATCCTTGTAGCTCCACGCCTTTTTCCAGACAGCTTGATCGTTAGTGGTCAACATGCCACCCTCCCCTCCCGTCGTCAGGATTTTATCCTGACAAAAAGAGAAGGCTGCAACATGTCCTAAGGAACCAACGGGACGCCCCTGATAAGAAGCTCCCACTGCCTGGGCACAATCCTCGATGACTTTGAAGCCCCGTTGCCGGGCAAAAGCCATGATCGGATTCATGTCGCAGGGCCATCCCGCCAGGTGGACCGCGATAATCGCCCGCGTGCGGGAAGTTAAAACCGCCTTAAGGGTATCCACGGTTATATTCTGACTGACAGAATCAACGTCCGCCATGATGGGCCGCGCGCCACACATCACGACACAACTTGCGGAAGCAATAAAGGTCCTGCTTGGGACAATCACATCATCACCCGGCCCAATCTCCAGCGCCCGTAAGGCCGTTTCGAGAGCTACAGTTCCATTGGTCAAGGCAACGGCATAGCGGCACCCCACAAACGAAGCAAACTCTTTCTCAAAAAGGCGGCCCTCGGGCCCCGTCCAGTAATTAACCTTGCCGGATTTCAACACACGCGCTACCGCCGCTATTTCGTCCTTCTCAAAATGCGGCCATGAAACCATTTGAGATTGCTCGCGTTCTTTCATCCCTTGACCTTTAAACATTTCTCACCACTCTGGCAGGTACGCCCCAAACTACCACGTTGTCCGGAATACTTTTATTCACAAAACTAAAGGCTCCGACAACCGAATTTTTTCCAACTCTAACTCCCGGCATTATCACGCTATGACTTCCGATTTTACAGTTTCGGCCCAGTGTGACAGAACCTTTTTTATCATCGATGGTTGAATACGAATAAATTGAACAATGAGAACCCACCTGAACTGCATCTTCTATGGAGACCCCGTATTTCGCATGAATGTAGGTAAAGGCGCCTATGTCAGTATTCTTCCCCAATTTAAATTTTTTTTTGCCCTGGACGATCCAGCCGTATCGGGTGGGCTTTCCATCCACGATTCTGGGACGTTTCCATTTTGCAAAGCGTTTCCCACTATTTTGTTTCATGACCTCCAATCCTTCCCCGGGACAACCTTATCTGACGGACCTTTGAACTCCTGGGCTGTAGCCTGTCCTGCCTGGCTAATGCCTTCCCGTTTAAGAACTTTCCAGATTGTAAGGAAAAAAACCTTGAAATCCAACCAGAAACTCCAGTGATCGACATACCAGACATCATATTTGAATTTTTCTTCCCAGGAAATTGCATTTCGCCCATGGACCTGGGCCCAGCCCGTGAGCCCGGGAATCATGTCATGTCGCCGCATTTGCTCCGCCGTGTACCGGCCCAGATACTGCATCAGTAAGGGACGCGGACCGATAAAACTCATGTCTCCCTTCAACACATTCCAAATCTCGGGGAGTTCGTCCAGGCTCATCGAACGGAAAAATCGGCCTACAGAGCTAAGACGCTGTCCATCCGGCAAGAGATCGCCACAATTATTTTTCACCTCGTGCATCGTACGGAATTTATAGAGAACAAACGGCCGCCCCTGATATCCCGGCCGGATCTGCTTAAAAAAAATCGGCCGGCCTTGAGCGATCCAGAGGCATGCGACACAGAGTCCCAGGACCGGAGCACCCACGACAAGACAAAAAAGAGCCAGACAAAAATCAATGGCCCGTTTTATTTTTAACAAAGGACGATTCTGCATAGAAGCCGCCTCATGGAAAAAGCTAAAACACACTGATCTGCGGGAAAAATTCCTTTAGCCAGCGATAAACCGATTCATCATCCCCCGCAAGGGCAAGGGAGTTGACTTTTTCAAACTGCTCATCACTAATCTCCGGGATCACCCGGGTGACGGTCAGCGCCGCAATCTTCTCGAAATCTGTCTTGTCCCATCGCTCATGCCGCGGATCGTACAATTCTTCCGTAAGTTTCTCCCCGGGACGCAACCCGGTGTATTCAATCCGGATCCCTTCTTCTTCCAGTCCGGACAATCGGATCGCAAGACGGGCAAGGTCCTGAATCTTGACGGGAGTTCCCATATCCAGAATAAAAGCGGCTCCACTTCCCGTAAAAAAAGGCGCCTGAAGGACCAGGTGAACCGCTTCCTGAAGGTCCATAAAATAGCGTTCCATGTCCGGATGAGTTACTTTCACCGGGCCGCCTTTTTCTATCATATCTTTAAACAAAGGGACCACACTGCCACGGCTCCCCAGAACATTCCCGAACCGGACAAATGTGATCTTTTTATCCTCCCGGTCCGCCGTTTCACGCAAAACCAGCAGTTCGGCCATCCGTTTGGTCACTCCCATGACATTGACCGGATTCACGGCTTTATCGGTCGACACCAGACAAAACTTCTTGATGAAATCCTTGCGTTGGGCGAGATCGATAACATTTTTCGTGCCCAAAACGTTCGTTGAAACATACTCTGAAGGGTTTTGAGCAGAAATGGGAACGTGCTTGTAGGCGGCGGCATGATAAATCACTTCCGGCCTTTCCCCATCAATAATTTTTTCCAGCTTGCTAACATTCCTGACGTCGCACAGATAAAGCGCATACCGGTCGCGGGAAAGGAGCCGTGACAATTCATAATCTAGCCAGAAAATTCCGGTTTCATTGACATCCACCACTATGATCTTCCCCGGGCCATATCGTGCGATCTGTTTGACCAGTTCTTTCCCGATCGAGCCACATCCCCCGGTGACAAGAAACCGTTTTCCGTTCAGATTTTTTTCCAAAAAAGCGACATTGGGAACCACGGGGTTACGCCCCAGCAAATCCTGAACATCAATCTCCCGTGCCACCGATGACTCGGCCCCCCCCTGAAACATCCCATAAAAAGACGGCGCAATTTTAATATTGATCCGTTCCTTTTTTGCTATTTGGGAGACCTGCTCAATTTTCGCCACAGGCATCGTGGGGGAGGTGATAAGAATTTCTTCCGCGTGAAATCTTTCGATTATTTCTTTTATTCTTTCGACACTTCCCAACACCTCTACCCCGTGCAAAACAGCCCCCACCTTCGCAGGGTCATCGTCGATAAAACCTACCGGCATCATTTTGATCGAGGGTTCACCCTGGATTCTCCTGAGAATCAATTCCCCCCCCGATCCCGCGCCATAAAGTAGAACTTTTTTCTTTGTGACCGGCGCCCTTCGACTTTCAATTTTTTTCATCATCTGATAACGACGCAAAAATCTCACCCCCGAAAAAAGTCCGAGGCACAAAACCCAGTCCAGCGCAAACATAGTGGGAGAAAAAATCTTCCCTTGGACGGAAAAGAAAAGGGCCATCAGGACAAGGTTGGAAAGTGAAACGGCCTTGAAGATATTGACCGCGTCCCGGATCCCGATATACCGCCAGAGCTGACGGTAAATCCTGAACGCAGTATTAATCGCTAATTTAATGACCAGAAAAAAAGGAACCGCAAGAAGGATCCGTCGGATATGGATTTGAGCAAAACACCCGTCCTTTTCCGTCAGCGCATAAGCCGTCACCAACGAAAAAAGAATCAACCCCGCGTCAATTAAAACCTGGAAAAATCTTCCCCTGTTAATCCGAAATAGTTTTAGCACACTCAAAGCTCCTTGGGCAATACTCCTAACGTGTTAGGGGGAACAGAAAGTTTAATCATTCACAATCTCATCCACTCCACCCTTCAATGATCTTGCAACTTTCCCTCGAAATGATAGATTAACCCATCATGGACTCAAAAATCTTTATCCGGAATCTGGAAGTGCGCTGTCGGATCGGAACCCTTCCCCGCGAACGAACCCGAAAACAAAAGGTCATGATCGACCTCGAATTCCCCGCCCCTGTGCGCCGCCCGGCTAAAACAGACGACCTCCGGGAAGCCCTGAACTACCAGGCCATCGCAGACTGTGCCACGAAATTTGTTTCAACGAGCCGCTTTTTCCTCATTGAAACCCTGGCGGACCGGCTCGCCTCATTGCTCCTGAAAAAATTTCCCCTTCGAAAGCTCTCTCTGACAGTTTCCAAACCCGGAGCTCTCAAAAACGCCAGAACCGTAGGCGTTACCCTCCGACGAAACCGTCCCTAGAGCGCAAGCGCAGCATACTTGGCGTAAGGAGCACCACCCCGCGCAACATCCACCACCCCGCCGACAA
>CAYULU010000040.1:0-6148 GCA_964445745.1 uncultured bacterium
TCGCAAAACATGCCCCGGTCACCAACCCAACATATCCTGATCCGATCACTGCCAGTTTCATCGCGGAAGAATACTCCTAAGTTCCCATCGTGAGATGTAACAGAAATGAAAGGTTAAAAGCCTTTGGAAAGAAGAGATCGATCCTGGCTTGCCCCTTCGACGGTTTCACCAATGCGCGGGGGTGAAAACGTAGCCCGTCCCCCGCCCAACCCGAAGTCCATGCCGGGAAAATCCTTCATCCGGAAGTTAAAAAAAAGTTCATTATTCGTTGAATTGATCAGAGAATCCCGAACGTTATAGCCGAAATCCAGGATAAAATCGTGAAGATCCCGGCTTGCCGACACCTGCCATTCCTGCAACGAACTCCCTTTTTGGTCCCATCGGATATAACCGGCTAACGTCCATAGGTCATTCAGTTTATATTCTCCGTCAAACACAAACTGTTGCGAAGTATCAATGTCGAGATTTTGCGTATAGTCATACTGTCGATGAATAAATCGGTGGCCAAACGTCAGTTTAAAACGCTTGTGACGGATCACAATATCGTTATTGCACCGTTTGATGTAATTTCGCGCAGCGTCATACTCCAGGCGATGTTGAAACTGAAGCCAATCATATGGCCTGAGAGTCAGCTCATTTTCGACCAAAGTAAACTTGGCGCCTTGGATGGTCGGGTCCTGCGGAGAAATCGCAAAGTGAGCATACGTGTTCATGCTAACAATATCCACCCGTTGATTTCGTCCGTTCGCGACGCGTTTGGTCTGAAGCCGATTATCCATCCCAAAAACAATTTCAGACGCATCGTCGATCATGTCCACCGTATCAAAATGGGCTATTTTCTCATAGCTCAGCGTGGAATCCGTCCCCTGGATCCTCACATTCGGTTCGAAGATATGCCTCAGTTGATTCACTTCGATCCCAGCCTTCTCAAAGGTAACATCAAACGTTTTGTAAGCCTGTGTTCTGACATCAAGACCATATTCAAGCACTTGCCTGAAATGGGCCTCGTCCGTCCGGAGGTCACGGCTATATTCCGTCGCGCGGTAGCCCAGATAAGGAGTCATTTTGACATCACCCAGCTTGACCGGAGCAATCAACCGGCTGTAGCCATCCGTCCGAATCACATCTTCATTGTAATCGCTGTACCCGATTTTTTTACCCAAGTTATCAAATTGCAATCGGCTGACGTTATAAACCTTATCTTTTATGAGGGGCTGATTTTTCCAGTCGAGTCGGATCTCCGGGAGCCTCTCTATAACATTTTCGTAGGAATTCATTTTCTTTTCCGCATGGACCATCGCGCCCCATCGTTGCGTGTTGTGAGTGGCCGTCACAAAGGAATGCGGCTCCATCTCGGCACGATACTCATCTTCAGCAAAATCCTGCAAGAAATATCCATCAGCGACACGATGATAACGCATGATAATGTTCGTGTATTCCGAAAGATCAGTCCGGTGGCGCCACGTAATTCTTCCACGATCTCTCTCTTCGCGTAATTCGTAGGGATTCAATTCACCATCGATATCGTAATGGTTGGGGGTCGGCGCCCGCTTGTCCTGGGTCCAGTAGAGTTTGACATCTCCCTTTGCGTACTTATCAAAATTATAGTTCTGGTCCCATCCGCCCCCAAATCCGCGCTTCGACCGCCAATCCGCATGCCATTTTCCGGACAGGTACTTATTAAACGTAATCCCCTTTGAAAGTTCGATGTAGGTACCATACTGGTCACTACTTCCCACGCGGGCCTGAAACGGAATATTCCAATTGAGCGGAACTTCAAGATACGGCAACCAGAATACCGGCTTACCGAGAACGTGAATAGTGACATTAACCATGCGGATTTTGACCCCGCTGTAGAGAGTTGCCTTTTTACACCGGATTTCATAATGGGGATTTTCAAGATTGCAAGTCGTCACGCCACCGTGTTTAACGTGAATTTCACCTTGTTGGACCTGCTGGACTTCCTCCCCCCGCGCGTACCAGGGCGTTTGGATTGCTTTCGCATTTGGCATGCTGGCCTGGTGAGTTGAAAAGTCATAGTACACCTCATCTCCGCTGAGGGTCGGAGTCTCATCTTCAAAAATAATCACGTGCCCCTTGGCGAACGATTTTTGGGTTTCCGTCTCTACTTCCGCATAATCGGCCAGGAGCTTGATATTCTGGTGGGTCACGACCGCATTCCCGCGCGCCACCAACTTTCGCGAATCTTTTTGATACTCGAGGGTATCGGCGACCGCCTCAACTTCAGCCCGGGATTGATCCCGCACCGTTTGAAAAGGCGAGCTTCGCGGGGCCGTCACAGGCTGTTCTTCGGAAAGGGTCGTCGGGGAATCATCTTGGGAAAACGAGACGGGAATCAACGCAGTAAAGGCAAGCAGGAGCGTACTAAAAAATGCAATCCCTTTAAAAAAACATTGGCTCATAACAGATTATGGGGTTCCTTGTAAACACAGACCCGGTTACGTCCTTCTTCTTTGGCACGATACATCGATTCATCGACATGGCGTATCAGTTCTGAAACCAGCTTCGGCACATCGACCTTTTCTGGTTCTTTGATCGAAGCCGCATCAAAAACCTGGAGACCCTGGCTAACCGTCACCTTGGTTCGGTCATTGTAAACCCGGAAGTCGTGTCTCGCAATATTGGAGCGGATACGTTCAGCAACCTCACACGCGTTTTCCATGCGTGTCTCCGGCATGGCGACCACAAATTCTTCCCCTCCGTACCGTCCCACGAGATCCACCCGGCGAAGATTTTTTTTGAGAAGATCCGCGACTTCTTTCAAGGTTGCATCGCCGACAAGGTGTCCGAATTCGTCATTATATCTTTTGAAATGATCGATGTCTAACATTAATACCGTCAGAGGCAGTTTAAACCGGATACTTCTTCGAACTTCTTCCTCGAGTCGCTCGATAAAGTGGTGACGCACGAAAACCTGGGTCAGTTCATCAATAATCGCAAGCTCGCGCACGGTTTCATAAAGCTGGATCTTCTTGATCAAAAGGACCAGATACGCGCTCAAAACCTCCACGCGAGCCAGGTCTTCGTCCTGAACACCGTCAATCGAAAATACAGCGGTCAGCTTCTCGGATTCAAAAATCGGGAAAAACCACATCTTTTCCCGTCGCACCATATTTTTAGCAAGCGCCATCGAATCAAAGTCGATTTTCTCCTCATGACTTAACTCCCGCTCCGTTTCCTGAACACCGTCCATGGTCATTTCGTAGAGGGTGATGCCTCCGTTATCCTTGGACGCAGCCGTCAGTGGTAAAATAAAAATTCGCATCCGTTGAAACGAAAGTTCACTCCGCAGTTTTTTAAGGAGAAAATCCGACAACGTGGCAAAATCCATACACTCGCTAAAATCCCGGGCAATCTCAAAAAGGTTCATCAGGCTCCCCACCTGAATCTCGAGATGTTTGAGGCTGGAAATCCGGGTTTGAAATTTTGCCTGCAAATTTTCCAGGTTTTTCCGGACCTCATTTTTCTTGCTCGTGGCGTAATCCAAAGCGGCTCTCAACTCCCGGTAATAAACGCACGAAAGCACAAAAAAAACTGCCTGTCCGCCCCAAAAAAGGAAAAGTCGGGGCATCGGATCCAGAAAAAAGTAACGCGCGTTCACAGACGCCACGACAAGTAACGCCGCCGACAACATTCCGCGAGATAGCTCTTTATAAAAATAAAAAGCCGGAAGCAACAAAACGGGCGCCAAAAGATAATACACCAGGATCAGTTCTCGGGTCTGATGCAGAATGATCGCCGCCATGCCGAGTTGAAGGAAAAGGATCAAGATGTACTTACGCATACCTTGTTCCTCCCCTCGCGTTTAGCCTTGTAGAGCGCCTGATCCGCCTTATGGACCAGCAATTCGATATCCAGCGTATCATCCGGAAGGTTGGAAACGCCGGCCGATACCGTCATTCCAACCTTTTCGCGGCGAATGTGAAACGGGGTCGTTTCCACCGCTTTTCTCAAACCTTCAGCGATCTTGAAGGCCTCCGCCTTGGTCGTTTCGGGAAGTAAAATCGCAAATTCCTCACCCCCGTAGCGAGCGAGTAACGCATTCTTCAGATGTTGTCCAAGGATCTCGGCCAGCTGGACCAGCATCAAATCGCCGCCCTGATGGCCAAACCGGTCATTGCACTCCTTAAAATGATCCAGGTCACACATGATCAGCGACATGGTTTTTTGATTTAAAAGCGCGCGACGATGTTCTTCCTTGAGCCTCTCGTAAAAATACCTCCGGACAAAAAGTCCGGTCAGCGAATCCTTGATTGCCAACTGTTCTGTCTTCTCATACAACATGGCGTTGGAGATGGCCGAGGAGGCGAGGGTCGCAATCGCATCCAGCAACCGGAGGTCTTCATGCGTGAACACGTTGGGACGGGTGGCGTGGATCGCAAGCGTTCCCGAGACCCTGTTTTCAAAAAAAATCGGCGCAACGATCAAACTCCGCACATTTTCTTTTTTTTCGTTTTCACGAAGCGCAAACCGAAAATCATCCTGCGAATCCATAACAATCAGACGCTTGCGATTTTTGATGCACCAGAAATCAAAAAGGTCCCCCTGCTTCGCCGTCCACCGCCCGATCGGCCGCATGCGTCGGCGGGCCACCACCGGAAGATTTTTTTCATCACTTCTCGCCAACGTCATTTTCGCATAGTCACCCCGGGGAATAAAATCCATCGCCCGATCCACCGTTTTTTGCGCGAGCTCGGCCCAGGAAAGACTCATCGTAAGTTCTTCGGCGAGTTTCCGGAGGTTATAGTAGGTAGAATATTTTTCAAAAAAAGTACTGATCCCCTCTCCCTTGGCCTTAAAAACGACCTCAAGATTATTGATCTCATCTTGCAGTTTCTCGTCCTCGATCAGGATCATGGAAAGCTGGTTTTCAAACTGGTATTCAGTGCGGTAAAGAACCAGCATCAGGATCGCGTAGGCAAGAAAAACCCAGAAAAAGACCGGGATCTTGGTCACGGAAACCACAAAAAAAACCAGCGGGATGAGCAAAAAAATCATCAAAACATTGACACCGATCCATTTAAAGCGCCACCAAGTCGTGAGGATCGGGAACATGAGGGCGACAAGAATCAACGACAATCGCTGAAGATAAACTTCGGGATGGAGGGTTGTACGAAGCTGGGCGAGGGACTGAAACATCAAAAAAACTAAAAAAGCAAAAACCCCCACTCCAGCCAAAAACACTAGATGACGTCGGGCTGGTACACCCATGATTTTTAGAGTCTCAAAATATCGCTACACCTGTTTGAGGATCGAAAAAGTGCGCTTTGCTCATATCAAAAACAACCTGCAGATCTTGGTTCATGGCCGCCGTATCCTGATTGGAAACTCGCACCACAAAATTGTTATTGCCGGCCGTCAGGTACAGAAAAATCTCCGCACCCATCGGCTCCACAACGTCCACGGTCGCCGTGATCGTAAACTCCGGTCGTGCATCCTGGGCAAAAATTTTGTCATAAATATCTTCCGGCCTGATTCCCATCAGCACCGGTTGATTTTTGTAAGCAGAGATCCTGGGATAATAATGCGGAAGGATACGTAGTTTTAAACTCTTGTCGGAAAAGAAGTAATTGCCATTTTCTGCGGCAATCATTCCTTTGAGGAAATTCATCGGCGGGGAACCAATAAATCCCCCGACAAAACGGTTCGTCGGGCGCTCATAAAGGTTGATGGGATCCGCAATCTGCTGGACAATCCCCTTGTTCATCACCACAATCCGGTCTCCCAGAGTCAGCGCCTCGATTTGGTCGTGAGTCACATAGATCATGGTCGACTGAAGCCGGTTGTGCAGTTTCTGCAATTCCATGCGCATCTGCCCGCGCAATTTAGCATCGAGATTGCTCAGAGGTTCATCAAAAAGAAAAACCTTGGGTTTCCGGACAATCGCACGGCCGACCGCCACTCGTTGACGCTCACCCCCCGAAAGTTCTTTCGGGCGCCGCTGAAGCATATCCAGTGATAGCCCGAGGATTTCTGCGGCTTCATGGACCCGGCGTTCAATCTCCCGACGGGGATATCGACGGAGTTTCAAACCGAAGGCCAAATTTTCGTAGACCGTCATGTGGGGATAAAGCGCGTAATTTTGAAACACCATGGCGATATCACGGTTTTTTGCGGGGACATCGTT
>CAYULU010000040.1:6248-14786 GCA_964445745.1 uncultured bacterium
TTTTGCTTGAGGTCCCGGCGGTCAATCACCATATCCACCATCCCGTGTTCAACGAGAAATTCAGAAGTTTGAAAATCAGGCGGGAGTTTTTGCCGGATCGTTTGTTCAATGACCCGGGGACCTGCAAACCCGAGCAAGGCGCGGGGTTCCGCAATAATAATATCACCAAGGGATGCAAAACTTGCCATCACGCCGCCCATGGTCGGATTCGTCAGAATGGAAATAAAAGGAAACCGTTCTTTCTGATAACGGGTCAATGCCACCGAGGTTTTGGCCATCTGCATGAGACTGAGCGCTCCTTCATACATGCGGGCACCGCCCCCGGAACCGGAAACAATAATCAAAGGGAGTTTATTCTCAAGGGCATACTCGGTTAACTTCGTAATTTTCTCACCCACGACCGACCCCATGGATCCCATGATGAAACGCGAATCTGTCACCCCGATTGCGACCGAGTGCCCATTCATCTTGCCTTCGCCGATAATACAGGCTTCCTTTAGCCCGGTTCGTTTTTGATCCGCCTTCACTTTTTCAGGATAGGATTTGACGGCAGAAAACTTGAGGGGGTCCCCCGGCTGTAAATTCGCGGCAATCTCATCAAATGTCTTGTCGTCCACAAGCTGGTGAATCCGCTCCCAGGCACCCATGATGAAATGGTAGTTACACTTCGCGCAGACGAGCAAATTTTCTTTGAGAGTTTTATTAAAAACAACGGTCTGACAACTGGGGCATTTGGTCCAAAGACCTTCGGGCATGCTTTTTTTTCTTAGTCCCCGTGTAATCATCAGGGCAGGCGCTTGGGGCATTGTTGATTCCTTTTTAGAAGTCATGGTCTTTTTTGACACCATAAAAAAGCCACGAGAGAGAACCTTGGCTCTGTCTCGTGGCAAATCCCGAAACACGAACGCACTCATTATAAAAAATAAGACGTGAGTGTCAATCGGTTTCTCCTTTGTAACTTCAGAAATCTCATGGCTTTACAACATTTTACAGTCATGGTATTTTGACTCATGGAACAAAATCTCCGGCAATCCCAGCAACAAAAGCTTTTGCTCTCACCGCAAATGCGGGAATACCTTCGCCTCCTGCATCTCCCGGTCGCAGATCTGCGCCAGGCCGTCGATGCCGTCCTGGAAGAAAATCCTATGCTGGAAGAAGTAAGCTTACCGCTTGATCCCGAGATCCCGACCGCAGAGAGTCCCCAAGAACCCGATGATGAAGAAAACGATTCTTCCCCCGTCATCTCCGGGGACTGGGAAGAATCCGAACCGCTGGATTTTCTCCGCCCGTCCGTTGATTTTTCAAAACGGCCGGCAAGTGTCAGCCAAACGCTCAAGGATTTTCAAGACAGCCTCCTGACTCCTCCGGAAAGTCTTTTTGAATACCTCGAATGGCAGCTTCATTTTCTGGCACTCTCCGAGACCGAGCAAAGGATCGCCGAACAGATTATCGGGAACATCTCGGAAGACGGTTATCTAACGGCAACCTTCGAAGAAATTGCCGAGGCCGCCCAGATCGATCCTGCCGCAATCGGCCCCGTTCTCACAAAAATCCAGGAGCTAGATCCCCCCGGAGTGGCCGCCCGGGATCTCAAAGAAGCCCTCATTCTTCAACTCCAGCGGAAAGGATCGGGAGCGGCACTTGCCAAAGAAATGGTCCTTCATCACCTGGAGCTGGTCGCGCGGAAGGATCATAAGTCGCTTTCCAAAATTTTTCACGAGAACGCGCAAACGATTCAAAATGCGGTCGACATAATCTCCCGGCTCGAGCCCAAACCGGGAAGAAGCTTTTACGCAGAAGAACCCATCGCGATCACACCCGACGTCACCGTGTCCACCAAAGAAGGAACCGCCGGAGGCCTCGAAATCCGGATGAATGATGAATTCATCCCCCGGCTCAAGTTGAATCCGGAATATCGAAAAATGCTCCGATCCCGGGACCTGGACGGAAAAACCGCGAGTTTCCTCAAAGAAAAGCTCGCGGGCGGAATGGATTTCATCAAGGCGCTGGAACTCAGAAAGAACACCCTTCAGGGAATCACAGAAGAAATCGTCAAGGCTCAACCCCTGTTTTTTACGCGGGGTTTTTCTTATCTTAGACCCTTACGGCTGAAAGACATCGCTGAACGGCTTGAGCTTCACGAATCCACCATCAGCCGCGCCATTCACGGTAAATACATGTCCACCCCTCAGGGAACAATCCCGTTCAAAAGTTTTTTTTCGCAAAAAATCGAGACCCGGGACGGGATCGGAGAATCCCAGAAAAGCATTGTCGAGAAAGTCAAAGCCTTGATCGACCGGGAAGATCCGAAGAAACCCCTGAGCGATCAGGCGATCGTGAAGATACTGACCCGGGACGGAATTCAGATTGCGCGGAGAACTGTGACCAAATACCGGGAGCTGTTAAAAATCCTGCCATCACATCTGCGCCGTACGCGATAAGGATGGAGCTGGAGGTCGGATTCGAACCGACGACCTGCTGTTTACGAAACAGCTGCTCTACCGACTGAGCTACTCCAGCAAGGATATGTTCGAGAGGCGAGATGATATAACAGGAAAGTCGGAAAAGCAAATCAGGACTTGAGAAAGGTATCAATGGCCTGCGCAGCCTGACGCCCTTGACTGATGGCCCACACCACAAGAGACGCTCCCCGGACCGTGTCCCCTGCCGCAAAAACTCCAGGAACCGAGCTCATAAAATTTCCGTTCGTCTGAATGTTACCGCGAGCGTCCCACTGAACTCCAAGTTCCTTAAGAAACGGCGAATGCTCGACATGCACAAATCCCATCGCAAGCAACACGAGCTCGGCTTGCAATGTAAATTCCGAGCCGGGAAGTTCTTTCATCGAAAACGAGCCTGTTGCCTTATCCTTCTGCCACTCCACGCGCGCACAGCGAACCGCACTCAAGCTCCCCTTGGAACCAATAAATTCCTTCGTTGTAATGGCCCAATCGCGTTCGCACCCTTCCTCATGGGAGGTGGACGTCCTCAGAATTTGCGGCCAGTTCGGCCACACCGGATTCCATGCCTCTTTCCATTCTCGGGGTTTCGGAAGAATCTCAAACTGATAGACTTTTTTTGCTCCCTGCCGGTTAGAGGTTCCCACACAATCTGAACCCGTGTCCCCGCCTCCGATCACGAGAACCGTTTTCCCTTTTGCCGAGATGAGGTCTTTCTCGGAAATTTCTCCGCTGACAAACTTGTTGGACCTCGTGAGAAAATCCATCGCAAAATGGACCCCTTGAAGTTCGCGTCCGGGGACCTGTAGATTCCTCGGCTCACCGGCTCCCATCGTCAAAAGAATGACATCATAGTTTTTTCTGAGATCGGCCGCGGAAATATCACACCCCACATTGACACCGGCCCTGAACTCAACACCTTCCGCAGTCATCTGTTCCATCCGCCGGTCGAGCACCCATTTTTCCAATTTAAAGTCGGGAATTCCAAACCGGAGGATCCCTCCAATCCGCGAGGAACGCTCAAACAGCGTCACCTGGTGCCCCAGGCGGCAAAGTTGTTGGGCCGATGAAAGACCGGAAGGACCAGAACCAATAATGGCAATTTTCTTTCCACTCTTGCGCTGGGGGGGGCGGGGCTTCACCCATCCTTCGGCAAATGCCTTTTCAATGATGGCAAGTTCGATCTGCTCAATGGTCACGGGCGCCGAATTGATCGCCAGCGTACACGCCGCCTCACAAGGTGCGGGACACACCCGGCCGGTTACTTCGGGAAGATTATTCGTCATCTCAAGCCGCTCATACGCCTCCTTCCAGCGACCGCGATAGATGGCATCATTCCACTCCGGGATTAAGTTATGAATCGGACATCCCATCGCATGACAAAACGGAATTCCGCAGTCCATGCACCGGGCCCCCTGACGATGGATCTCGTCGGTCAGAAGCGGGGCAACAATCTCCTTATAGTCTTTGAGCCGCTCAGTCGCCGCGCGGCGAAAAACGGTAACTCGATCAAACTTCAAAAAACCGTCAGCCTGTCCCATTACGGGTAAACCTCCTCGGTCATGCCGACATTTTCCGAGCATTTCATCTGTCGCTCTTTTATCTTCGTCAGGGCTTGCTTATAATCCATCGGCATCACCTTCACAAACCTCGGAAGCATTTCACTCCAGCTTTCTAAAATCGATTTCGCGTATCGGCTTCCGGTCAATTTAACATGACGCTCAATCCGGGTCTTAAGAAACTCGATATCCTCCGTCTCCACAACAGGTTCCGTGTCAACCATTTCCAGGTTGCAACGGGTATCAAAAAGCTGATTCTGGTCAAGGACGTACGCAATCCCACCACTCATCCCTGCGGCGAAATTAACTCCGGTATCGCCCAGGATAATCACCCTCCCCCCGGTCATATATTCACAACCATGGTCGCCCACTCCTTCAACCACCGCAATCACGCCACTGTTACGAACCGCAAAACGCTCCCCCGCCATCCCGTGAATATAAACCTCGCCCGCCGTCGCCCCAAAAAGATTCACGTTCCCGGCAATAATATTATCCTGCGGGCGGAACGTCGCGGCTCGCGGAGGATAAACGACCAGGCATCCTCCCGAAAGCCCTTTGCCGAAATAATCATTCGCGTCCCCCTCCAGCTCCAAAGTAATGCCTCGTGCGAGAAACGCGCCAAAGCTCTGTCCTGCCGATCCTTCAAACTTGACATGGATCGTATCGTCCGGCAAGCCCGCCGACCCGTACCGCTTGGCAACTTCGTAGCTTAGCGTCGCACCGACCGTCCTGTTACAATTACGGATTTTCTGTTCAATACTCATCGGCTGTTTAAAATCAAGGGCCCGCTGAACTTTTCGTATTATCTCCGGGTCCAGAGAAAGCGAGAGATCATGTTCAGTGCTCGCCACACAGCGGATCGATCCTCCCAGAGGAACTTCCGGCACCGTCAACACACGGGAAAAATCAAGCCCGCGGGTCTTGTAATGGGAAATCGCATCATTCACGTCCAGAAGATCCACACGGCCCACCATATCATCAAATTTTTTAAAACCAAGCTCTGCCATAATCTCCCGGACTTCTTCGGCGATAAAACGCATGAAATTCATCAGATGCTCCGGCTTTCCCGCAAAACGTTTCCGAAGCTCGGGATCCTGGGTCGCCACACCGACCGGGCAAGTGTTGAGATGACATTTCCTCATCATGACGCAACCAAGCGACACAAGAGACGTTGTTCCAAAGCCAAACTCCTCGGCCCCGAGCAACGCACCAATCACCACATCGCGCCCTGTCTTCATCTGCCCGTCCGCTTGAATGCGGATTCGGTCTCGCAATTTGTTCATGACAAGAACCTGCTGTGCTTCGGCAAGCCCAATCTCCCACGGAGACCCCGCGTATTTGATCGACGAGAGAGGCGACGCGCCCGTTCCCCCGTCGTGACCGCTGATCAAAACCATATCGGCCTTGGCCTTTGCGACACCGGCCGCAACCGTTCCCACGCCCACTTCCGACACCAGTTTCACCGAAATTCGGGCTTCAGGATTAGCATTTTTTAGATCAAAAATAAGCTGGGCAAGATCCTCTATCGAATAAATATCATGATGCGGCGGTGGAGAAATCAGCATAACCCCCGGCGTTGAATAGCGCACCCTGGCGATCATTTCATCCACCTTGTGACCGGGCAACTGGCCGCCTTCGCCAGGCTTCGCGCCCTGCGCCATCTTAATTTGCAGTTCCCTCGAATTGACCAGGTAATTAATGGTGACGCCAAACCGGGCGGAAGCCACCTGCTTCACCGCACTTTTGCGAGAATCTCCGTTCGGAAGAGGTTGATACCGGGATTCATCTTCGCCTCCCTCTCCGGAGTTGCTCGCGGCCCCAAGCCGGTTCATCGCGATCGCGATCGTTTCGTGAGCCTCCTTGCTGATCGAGCCGAACGACATTGCAGATGAAACGAAGCGTTTTACGATCGCCTCCACCGGCTCCACTTCATTCAGCGGGACAGGCCCACCGGATTTAAACCGGAACAGACCGCGAAGCGTGCAAAGATTTTTACTGATATTATTAACTTCGGCTGAATAAACCTTGAAGGTCCGGTAGTCACCTTCGCGAACCGATTTTTGAAGATTCACCACCGCTTGCGGCGAAAAGAGATGCTTCTCGGACGCGACACGATAATGATACTTTCCTCCGGAATCGATCGCTTCTCCAACCGTTTTCGCGTCATCAAAAGCCCGGTG
Organism: uncultured bacterium; assembly: GCA_964445745.1. Classification (GTDB taxonomy): domain Bacteria; phylum Omnitrophota; class Omnitrophia; order Omnitrophales; family Aquincolibacteriaceae; genus UBA1443. Next base: position 12,447 of record CAYULU010000040.1, read on the forward strand.
AAATCGCGCGAGCGTTTCCTTTTCCACAACATCAATTCCGATTCCGTTCACACGGGAAAAAGTACCGGGGAAATAACGGGCCACAAAATCCTCATTCAAACCCACCGCCTCGAAAATCTGGGCCCCGCGATAACTGCGAATCGTCGAAATCCCCATTTTCGACATCACCTTGAGAAGGCCTTTTTTGACCGCCGCAATGTAATTCTCGATGGCGTTTTCGATCGTCATCTCGGGCGCCAGATGTCCCCGGCGCTTAAGGTCAGTCAGCGTCTCGAACACAAGATACGGATTCACCGCGTTCACTCCATAGCCGATCAGACATGCAAAATGATGAACCTCACGCGCTTCTCCGGTCTCAAGAACCAGTCCACCCAGGTAACGCTTTCCTTTCCGGATCAGGTATTGATGAACCGCGGAAGATGCCAGAAGCGCCGGTAGCGGTACCTTGTCCCGCCCGCTACTGCGGTCACTTAAAATAATCAGCGAATGCCCCTCGTCGAGTCGTGTCTCAACATTTTTACACACCTGTGCGATGGCCTGCTCCAATCCTCCCGGATCCGAAGGGGCAAACAGAATGGGAACGGTCGCGACCCGAAAACTCGGAAGATTCGATTTTTTTAACCGCTCAATATCATCGTTCGTGAGTACCGGATGAGAAAGCTTGAGCTGATGACAGTGGCAGGGAGTTTCGCCCAGCAAATTTCCCTGCCGTCCGACAAAACTCATGAGGGACATCACGAGATTTTCACGATAGGGGTCGATCGGCGGATTAGTCACCTGGGCAAACAGCTGGCGAAAATAATTGTAGAGAAGTTGTGGCTGCTCCGATAAAACTGCCAAAGCGGCATCATTGCCCATCGAGCCAACGGGTTCCTGCGCATTCTGGGCCATGGGAATAAGGATCATTTTTTCATCTTCAAGTGAATAACCAAACATTTTCTGCCTGAGACCCAGTGTTGTTTCATCCAGTTCCACCGGTCCGGGTACCTGCAAAAGACCCCGAAGCTCGATCCGGTTTTCTTCAAGCCACCGCCGGTAAGGTTTCGCCCGAGCGATACCTGATTTGATCTCGTTATCCTTAATAACCCGTTTCGCCGAAGTATCAATCAGGAGCATTTTCCCCGGCGCCAAGCGCCCCTTCTCGAGAATATCCGGAGCATTCAAATCCAGCACGCCGACTTCTGAGGCCATCACCACCAGCCCGCTTTTGGTGATCACGTAACGCCCCGGTCGAAGACCGTTCCGATCCAGCGTCGCGCCCACCTTCACACCATCCGTGAACACGATCGCCGCCGGTCCGTCCCACGGCTCCATGATTGCAGCGTGATATTCAAAAAAAGAGCGCTTCGCCTCACTGATGTGATACGCCTCACCAAAGGCCTCCGGAACCATCATCATCATCGCATGTTCAATCGACCGTCCCCCAAGAGTCAGAAGCTCGAACACATTGTCAAAAACCCCGGAATCACTCAGGCGAGTATTTACAATCGGTAACAGTTTTTTGATCTCGGGACCAAAAAGGTCCGAAGAAATCCGCACTTCACGTGCCATCATTTTATTAATATTTCCACGGAGCGTGTTAATCTCCCCGTTGTGCGCCACAAACCGGAACGGATGAGCAAGGGGCCAGGATGGAAAAGTATTCGTGGAGTAGCGCTGATGCACCACCGCCAGCGCACTCACCATGGCCGGATCCTGGAGATCAGAATAAAAATCAGCAAATTGAGGGGCCGCAAACATGCCTTTATAAACTATTTTTCGGCCGGACAATGAAACCACATAAAAGTCTTCGAGGGACCAACCCTTGCGAACGGATTCGGATTCGAGAACCTTGCGAAGGACAAAGAGTTTTCTTTCAAGCGCCATCCCGTCAAGATCCGACCAGCTGACAAACACCTGCCAGATGGACGGCATCACCGCACGGGCCATCTCGCCCAGGCACTCTGGATGGACCGGCACTTCCCGCCAACCAAGAATTTGGCCGCCTTCGATGGTCACTTGAGAGTCAACCAGATTTCGAGCTTGCTCCCTTTCGGCAGGATCCCTCGGCAAAAAAAGCATGCCGGCACCGTAAGATCCTTCTGCGGGAAGTTTAAAGGCAAGATTTTTCTCGAAAAATTTATGGGGAATCTGAATCAAGATACCCGCCCCATCCCCCGTCTTCAGGTCACCGCCCACCGCACCGCGGTGGACCAGGTTACTAAGGATCTGAACTCCGTTTCGGACGATCTCATGCGACCGGGTCCCGTCGATTTTCGCGACAAAACCTACGCCGCAAGCATCATGCTCCAGACTGGGATGATACAAACCTCGTTCATTCATTTTTGTTGGATTTTCTAC
>CAYULU010000041.1:0-13867 GCA_964445745.1 uncultured bacterium
TAAAAATGAAAATATTGACTTTAAATACATGGCAAGAACGCGGCCCGTGGCGTGAACGGTGGGACCTGATTTTACGGGGGCTTGACGAATATACCCCGGACATTGTCGGGTTTCAGGAGGTTTTTAACATGGCCTGGGCGGAGTCGATTCGGGAGCGATCCGGATACCCGTGGCTTTGTGTGAGCGGGGAGCATTCCGGGTTAATCTTTCTTTCAAAGTATCCACCGGTCGGGCAGGAGTGTCTGATCATGAAAACGCGTTCCCCTCAAGAGGAGTACCGTCGTTACGCGTTCAGCGCGACGTTTGAAACGCCTTGCGGCAAGGTTCCGTGTTTCAACACGCATCTTTCGTGGCAGGTTTCTGATGAGCCGGCCCGCATGGGGCAGGTGCTGGAGTTGGCCGAATGGGTACGGGGGAAGGCCGGTTTATTGCCGGCGGTGGTGATGGGGGATTTTAATACGGCTCCGGGGACTGCCCCGATCCATTTTCTAGAATCAAGAGGATGGAGCGACACTTTTGAACAGGCAAATCCCTGGGTGAAGGATTTCGAATTGAGAGGAGTTCCGAGCCAATCTCCGGACGAGTTTTCGAATTCTCAAAAAAAGGGGAAGGCCTATTTAACATGGGATTACAAAAATCCGTATGCCGAAAAGGAGCGGGACAAAATGGCCGAGCGGCGGATTGATTATATCTTTGTCACTCAGCAGAGCGGGCCTTTTTCGCGAATTCACTCATCCCGGGTTGTTTTTGATTCTCCTGCGGGGGAGGTTTGGCCGTCTGACCATTTTGGAGTCCTTACAGAATTTTCAAACGGGTGAGTGTTTGCAGGGCAAGGGCCGGCGATGATCGCAGGATTGCTTTTCCCGGGGGGAGATCGAGGGAAACACGCATTTTTCGGGGTTTTTAATTGGGGCGTTTTAAAATTAAAGGGAGACGAAATTCAGACATGGAACATCATGTAAAGGCACAACAATATCAGCGAATCCGCCGCAGGCTTACCCTCATCCATCTGGTCCTGACGCCCGCGTTACTTGTTATTTTTCTCCTGAGCGGGCTCCATCTTCTCTTTAAAGATTGGGCCATGGCCATGTCCGGTTCCGGCGACTGGCTGGTGATTGCGTGTTACTTTACCCTGTTCTCACTTTTTTTTCTGGTCTTTGATCTCCCGTTTTCGTATTACGCGGGATACCGACTTGAACATCAATTTGCTTTATCCAACCAGACCTTGAGTGCCTGGGCGGGAGATCTTACAAAGAAATCACTGCTTTCTTTTGTGCTGTCACTCGCTCTGGTTGAATTGCTTTATCTCCTGATCCGGGTCGCTCCCGGGACCTGGTGGATCTGGGCCTGGGGTGCCTATGCTTTTGTGAGCTACGTCCTCGGGAAAATTTTTCCGGTCTTGATTGTTCCTCTTTTTTATAAATACGGGAAAGTGGAGGACCAGGCGTTGGCGGAACGGATCAAAGGACTTGCCTCGCGGTTTGGCATGCCCCTCCAGAATGTTTATTCTCTGAACCTTAGCAAGACGACAAAAAAGGCCAACGCCGCGTTCATGGGAATCGGAAAGACAAGACGCGTGGTGCTGAGCGACACGCTGATGGTGAATTTTTCGCATGATGAAATCGAGATGGTTGTCGCGCATGAGTTGGGTCATTTTAAGGCGCGGGATGTCTGGCGGCTCCTGGGTTTTGGTTTGATCGTTTCTGCCGTCGCTTTCTATGCCGGTTTTCACGGAATGAACCTGTGGGCCCAATCGTTCGGGATCCAGTCGGCTTCGGACATCGCGGGGCTGGCCTTGCTTTTTCTGATCTTCTACGGAGTTAGTTTTGTGCTGATGCCGGCGCAGAATGCCTACTCGAGGCGGCGGGAGTTTGCGGCCGACCGGTTTGCCCTCAACGCTTGCCAGGCCCCGGATGTTTTTATTTCGTGCATGCAAAAGCTTGGGACGGTGAATCTGGCGGAGGAAAATCCGCCCGCGTGGTATGAGCGGATGTTTTACGATCATCCTTCGCTTGCCAGGAGAATTCGGGTGGGAGAACAAGCCAGCATTGAAAAGGGTGGGGCATGAACCGATTGAAGAAAATCGAATGTCGAGAAAGTTCTGCTTTTGGATCCCTGGCCGGATTTTATCGCTATGGCCGGACGGTTCTTTTTCTGTCCATTTTCGGGAGTGCTCTGGTGGGGCTGGCGGCAGATTTCGAAAGTGACCGATCGGGAGCGGAATCGGTTGAAAAGCGTCAGATGAATGAACTTAAACGGTATTATTCGGCGGGGGCGAAATCGGGTGTCGCGGGGGTTCCTCAGATTCCCATGGCAATCAGCTTTTACAATGATGCGGTGCAATATTTCGAAAAGGGGGAATATGAGATCGCCCGGGAAGCGGCGACCGAGTCTCTCCATCTGGATCCCCGAAACCCTCTGGCTTGGGAGCTTTTGGGAGAAATTGAAAATTTGCGGCAGGATTTTGACAAGGCCGGCGAGTATTACAAAAAAAGTTACAGGCTGAATGCATCCGCGCGCGTCAAGGCGAAGCTGGAAAAACTGAATAAGGAACGCCTCGTGGAAGGGAAGATGGATACCTATCACGAGGAACATTTTATGATCAAGTATGACCGGTCGGATTCACAGTATGAGGGATTTTTCCTCAAGAATCTTCTTCGGGAGATTTACCGGAAAATTTCTCGGGATCTGGGGTTTTATATTCGTCACAAGATCGTGGTTATTTTTTACAAGCCGGAGGATTTTCGATACGTGACCGAACAGCCGCATTTTGTCGGGGGCGTTTACGACGGGAAAATCAGATTGCCGGCTTACCAGAAGGGATTTAGCGAACGCGAACTTCGTGCGACCGCCGCTCATGAAATGACCCATGCGTTCGTGGCTTACCTGAGCAGTCTGCGGGCCCCGGCGTGGATCCAGGAAGGGTTGGCCCAGGTGGAGGAAAACAGTGTCCGTCCGATTGATCTTGCGATCCTTCAAGCGGCTTTTCGCTCCCGGCAACTTTATCCGATTGAGGAGATGTTGCTGATGGAACTGAAGCCCGAAATGCCGCATGAACAAGTGAGCATTTTTTATCAGCAGTCTTTCAGCTTTGTCAGTTACATGGTTGAGCGGTTTGGAATGTACCGGATGAAAGAAATCCTGCAGGAAATGCGCAAGGGGAGTGATTCCTTTGCGGCGATCGAGGAAGTCCTGAAGATTTCTCCCCACCGACTGGAGACGGAATGGCTTGCAACGATCCGAAGATGAAAAGGTTACGCGCGGGCCACGATCAGGTCTCGCCCGGAGTGGCGCTCACGGAGCTCCGTTGTTTTCAGGACTCCCGGAAGAATTTGGACCCGAGTCCCTTCTGTTACCGGTACCGGCTTGAGGATCAGGATCTTGAGAAGTCGATCCGGCATTGTGGAATTCTGACTCCGCTGGTGGCGCGAAGGGAAAAGGGAACGGCCCGGATGATTGCCGGCCACAAACGGTTTCACGCGGCGTGTCGTCTCGGAATGAAACGGATCCCGGTGATTTTTATCGAAAAAAAAATAAGCGATTCGGACGCTTTTCAGATGAGCCTGATCTCTAACTGGAAGCAGGAGATTTCTGATATGGATCGTGTCGTGGCGATTCGGAAGGCGATCCGGGATTTTCGGTTCAAGCCCGAGTGGGTACGAGACACCCTTCTTCCTCTTTTGGGTCTCCCGGCCGAAGAATCTTTTCTTGAGTATTACCGAACAGCGGACTCCCTGGAAGATGAAATCAAAAACCTTCTGGATCAGCGCCAAATTCCTTTTAAAGCTTGTGCCCTTCTCCTCAGGTTTTTACCGGCCGATCAAAAGGCGTTTGCATGCTTTCTGGATCGAGGCGTGCACCTGACGAGTTCTCAGTGTCTTCAGTCGCTGGAGTGGTTGGGGGATATTGCCAAACGGGATGAAACGACGCTCCTGGACCTTTTACGTCTGAAAAGTTTTAGGGCGATCCCGGAGACGAAGTTGCTGGATCCCCGTAAACGCGGCGATTTATTTCTGGCAGAAGTTCGTCGCCGGCGATTCCCGGGTTCGACGGCTTTCCTCAAGGCTTTTTCGACGCGATCCCACAAGATTACTTCCCGGGCGAAAAATCTCCGGATTGAACCGGTGGCAAGTTTTGAAGAGCCGGGGATTGAGCTCCACGCCCGGCTTCGCAGTGCGGCTGATATGGACGGGATTTTAAAGCTTCTTTCGGGAAGCGTTCAGGAGCTTAATGCGTTGTTTGACTTCAAGTTATGATTACTATAAAATCAAAACTTCCTTGAGCAAACCATGAGAAAATCCATTATTACCTTTATTCTGGGAAGTGTCCTCCTGTTGCCTTCGACAGGTTTGTCGGACGATGTCCGTGTGAGTGCCAGCCTTGACCGGAGAAGCGTTCAACCGGGGGAAGAAATTCACCTGAAGATCAAGGTCGAAAGCCCCAACATGAATATTCAGGCTCCTCGGCTTCCCGTGATGGACGGATTTCAAAGCTATTACACAGGTCGGGCGTCGCACATGACCTTTATCAACGGAGTGTCGACCTCGAGTGTGGAATTCAACTACACCCTGATCCCCAATACCCCGGGTCGTTTCACGATATCGCCCATCCAGGTTCAGGTCGGGATCCAGCCTTACGCCACCGAACCGATTGCCGTGGAAGTGATGGGGGCCTCAGGACAGGTCCCGCCTCAAACGACAGCTCAGCAGGCTCCCGTAGCGACCTCGCCTTATCCCGCGACGGGGGCGGGGTATGGACAACCTGTCCAGCCGGTCGCGCAATCGCCTCAGCCGGTTCTGTCGCAGACCGAGGACGACAATATTTTTGTCCGGGCCGCGCTTGATAAAAAAAGCGTGTATCAGAATGAACAACTTTTACTGTCTTATTCCCTTTATACACGATATGACACCCGCTACGAGGGGTTTGAAAAGGAACCGGAAACGAGCGGTTTTTGGATCGAGGATTTTCCGATGGAGCGGGAGATTGCCCGCGAGACCGTACGGGTTGGGGGGAAAAAATATGTCAAGGCCGATGTGAAAAAAATGGCGTTGTTCCCGACCTCACCCGGCAACTACACCATTCAGCCGGGAAGTCTCAAGGTATCGATTCGTGAGGAACCGCAGAGTTCCGGGGTGTTCGACGAATTTTTTTCCGATAGTTTTTTTACGGGGGGATCCTTTTTCGCCCGGCGGCAAAACCGGCTTTTGAATCCGCCGCCCCTTCAACTGGTTGTGAAACCGTTGCCGGAAGCCGGGAAACCCGGCAGTTTTCAGGGAGCGGTCGGGCAGTTTCGTATTTCGGCCAGCCTGGACCGGGAGAAGGTAAAACAAAATGAACCCGTGACCCTTAAAATGATGATCGAAGGGGAAGGTAATATTGAGACGATTACGCGGCCCAAGGTGCCGGAGCTGACGGGTTTTAAAACTTATGACGCAGACACCAGTTCCCAGTTGTTTAAAACAGGAAATGTTATCGGGGGAACCAAGAGTTTTGAAGTCGTTTTTATTCCTCAAAACGACGGGAAAGTTTATATCCCGCCGCTTGAGTTCAGTTATTTTGATCCCAGGGCCGAGAAGTATGTGACGGTTCGCACGCCGAATTTCCAGATTGAGGTTGAAAAATCGGAACAGGTACTCAAGATACCGGACGCGATTCCGGAAAAGGCCCTGTTTCAGAAAAAGGTAACGCTGGAATCCAAGGATATCCGTTTTATCGAGGAACGATTGCCGGATCCGCTTCCTGGGAAAGTTTTCAGACTGCTTTACCGGGGATTGCAGGTTTTGAATGTTCTCCTGGCTCTCGTGTTGGTCGCTCTTTTTGTGAAGAATCGTGAGGAAGAAATTTTTTCAAAAGATGAAGGTCTGAAACGCCGCAAACAGGCCCGGCGGGTGGCGCAGTCCAATATGAAAAAGCTCAATCGTCTTGCGCGATCCTCCACCGCGAAGGAAACGGAAAAGTTCTTTATTGAACTTGAGCGTTCACTCACGCAATACATTTCGGACCGGTGGAACCTTTCGACTTACGGAGTGACCCGGAAAGACCTTGAAGATGCTCTCGCTCAACATCTGGGGGCTGAGGATCCGCTTCCCAAGGAGCTGATCCAGCTTTACGGGCTATGTGATGAATCCCGGTTCGGAAAGGGGTCGATTCCCCAGGCCTCCAAAAAGATTGGCATGAAAATCTTTCAGGATACGGTCAACCGGTTGGAAAGGATACGGCTATGATTTGGGTCCGAGAATCTCGTTGCTTCTTGCGGGCGGTTGTTTTGTGTGTTTTGGTTTTCCCCGGAATAGTGTTGGCGCAGGACCCAAGCCGCTTTGAGGAAGCCAATACGTGCTACCGGACCGGAGATTTTGAAAAATCGGCGGAATTGTACGAAGCCCTGCTTCGTGATGAGCCGGGCCATCCGGTTTTTCTGTATAATCTGGGGAATGCGTATGTCAGGACGGGAAAATTAAGTCAGGCCATTCTTGCTTTTGAAAAGGCCCTTCTGGCGTCGCCGCGGAGTACAGACGTTCGTCAGAATCTGGAGTATGCGCGAAGTTTGCTCGAATACCGGGTGGATGATGACCGTAACTGGTATCTGAAAGTGACGGAGACCGCGCTCTCCTATTTCACTCAGTTGGAAGCTAACTTTCTGGCACTGGTGTTTCTTGCCCTTTTTCTTTTAGCGGGATTGTTTTACTTTATTTTCAAACAACCTGTTTTTTGGGGAGTGGGCCGGAAAATTCTTGTCATGCTTGTTGTTGTGACGGGCGCGCTGGCCGGTTTGAAGCATGTTCAGGTGGACATGATTCGTCCGGCGATTATTATGGCGAACGAATGCAATGTGCGGTATGGGCCGTCCGAACATGACCAGATTGCGTTTAAAATGGGCGAAGGGCTCAAGGTTTTTATTATGGATCGCCGTGCGGACTGGAGCCGGGTGCTTTTGACCAATGGCGAAAATGGATGGGTACATCATGAGGATATCTCGGAGATTACACTGTCATGAAACAGCCTGATTTAAAGGGACATTTTGGGCCCTACGGAGGCCGGTACGTTCCCGAAACTCTTGTGAAGGCCTGCAAGGAATTGACGGAGGCGTACGCGAAAGTCCGCCGGGGCCCAAAATTCAAAAAGGAACTGACACATTATCTTACTTCCTATGCCGGCCGGCCGACTCCGGTGTACGAGGCCAGGAATTTAAGTGCGTATTTCAGGCGCGGACGGATTTTTCTGAAACGGGAAGATTTGCTTCACACCGGTGCCCACAAGATCAACAACACGATTGCTCAGGCGCTCCTTGCCCGGAGGCTTGGAAAAACCCGGATTGTGGCCGAAACCGGCGCCGGTCAGCACGGAGTGGCTTCGGCGACGGCGGCCTGCGTATTTGGCTTAAAGTGTGTGGTTTATATGGGGGCAGTCGATATTGAGAGGCAGGCGCTTAATGTTTACAAAATGAAATTGCTGGGCGCGGAGGTGCGTCCGGTGACGTCGGGTTCGCAGACCCTGAAGGATGCGACCAACGAGGCCATTCGTGATTGGGTGACCAACGTTGAAGATACCCATTACCTGATTGGTTCCGTAGTCGGACCGCATCCGTATCCGATGATGGTACGGGATTTTCAGAGTGTGATCGGACAGGAAGCTCGCGCCTATTTTCTTAAAAATCACAGAAGTCTTCCGGATTATCTTTTGGCCTGTGTCGGCGGGGGCAGTAACTCCATGGGATTTTTTTATCCTTTTTTGAGGGACAAAAAAGTTCGAATGATCGGGGTGGAAGCAGGAGGGGAAGGGGTTTCGACCAAGCATCATGCTTCCTCAATTACTGAAGGTCGGCCCGGTATTCTTCACGGAATGAAAAGTTATCTTCTTCAGGATAAAAACGGGCAGGTGCAACTGGCACATTCGATCTCGGCCGGACTGGATTATCCTTCGGTGGGGCCCGAACATTCGTACCTGAAAGATACCGGCAGGGTTCAGTATGTGGCCGTGACCGATACGGAAGCGCTCAAGGGTTTTGATCTGTTGACGAAACTGGAAGGGATTATGCCGGCGCTCGAGCCGGCTCATGTCGTCGGTCACTTGGAGAAATTAATGTCGAAGACAAAAAAAACGGATCGGGTGGCGATTTGCTTGTCGGGGCGCGGGGACAAGGACATTCACACGGTTCAACAGTATTTTTAATGCAAGGGATCGACTCGCTTATGAAAAACCGGTTGGAAGAAAAAATAAAACAGGCACGGCAAAAAGGACGAAAGCTCTTTTGCCTTTTTTTGACGTTCGGGTATCCGAGTATTGCCGCGACGGAACGACTGATTCTTTCGGCGCAAGATTCCGGCGTGGACATCATTGAACTCGGATTCCCGTTCTCGGACCCGCTTGCGGACGGCCCGACCATTCAATATTCTTCACAGGAATCGCTCAAGAATAATCCTTCCATTCGCGATGCGATGCGGCTTGTTGAGCGCTTGCGTAAAAAAGGGTGCGAACTTCCGATGGTCTATTTTGGGTACTTAAATCCCGTTTTTTCTTACGGCGAGAAAAAGTTTGCAAGGGACGCGAAAGAGGCGGGTTTTGACGGACTGATCCTTCCCGACCTTCCTCCGGAAGAAGAGTCTCTCCTTCACCGGGAGTGCAAACTCAGGAATCTGGATCTTGTGAATCTGGTTGCTCCGACGACGTCGGACGAACGGGTGAAAATGTTGGTCCGGGAGTCCCAGGGGTTTGTGTATTATGTCTCGCTTCGCGGAGTTACGGGTGCCCGGCGTTCCTTACCGTCAGACCTTGCGGCGCGTGTCAAAAAAATACGCAAAATGACTTCAAAACCCGTGCTGGTGGGTTTTGGAGTATCGACGCCGAATCAGGCCAAACTGGTCGCACGGATTTCCGACGGAGTGATTGTGGGCAGTGCGGTCATTCATGAGATTCAAAAGGGGATTCCTTCGGCAGAACGGTTGATCAAAAAGATTTCCCGCGCGGTCCATTCGGAACAGCATAAGCCCTTGTGAAAAAAATCAAACGGAAAGCTTGCTTCCACGTCTACATCCTTCAGTGTAAGAACGGAGCTTATTACACGGGTTTTACGAACGATTTAAAGCGGCGGTTCAAGGAGCATTCGACCGGGCGGGGGGCCAAGTATTTGCGGGGCAAGGGTCCGTTTGAGCTCGTCTACGCAAAAAGATATGCTTATTTTTTGAGCGCGATGCGGGCGGAACAGGACGTTAAAAAGATGTCCCGCAAACAGAAAGAAAGGCTTGTGGCAGAGCACGGGAACCAATCGGGGATGAGGCTAAAAGGATGAAGGCTGTTTTGGGTTTGGATATGGGGGGCAAGAGGATCGGGGTTGCGGTGGTGCAAACGGGGACGACGATTGCTTTACCGGTCGGTGTGATCGAGCGAAAAAATCGTGAGCAGGTTCTTTCCGAAATTCAAAAACTGCTGAGCTCCTACAAGGCTGAGAAAATCGTGGTCGGTCTCCCGGTGACATTAAAAGGGGAAATGGGGATTGCGGCTGAGAAGATGATGGCGGAAATGGAATGGTTCAAGGCAAGGCTTGCGGTTCCTGTTATGATGTGGGATGAGCGGTTATCGTCCAAGGAAGTGGAACGGGTGTTGCTGGAAGGGGACGTGAGCCGGAAACGCCGCAAGGAAGTGATCGATCAGCTTGCCGCTCAAAGGATTTTACAAAGTTACATTGACAGTCAATCGGGGTCCGGGATCCGGGTCTCGTAAAAAAAGGATTCCAATGAGTTATAACGTGACAAAACTTTTGAACGGAGTTCGCGTCTTGACGGTTCCGATGCCGGGACGGGATTCGGCCGCGGTGGCGGTTTGGGTCAAGACCGGAGGCCGTTACGAAACCAGAAAGCTTTCGGGAGTTTCTCACTTTCTCGAGCACATGCTTTTTAAAGGGACAAAAAACCGTACCACGCGGCAGATCAAGGAAGATGTGGAGGGCGTGGGCGGTATTCTCAATGCCTTTACGGGTGAGGAAGTAACCTGTTATTTTGCGAAGCTTTTAAAAGAGCATTATCCCAGGGCTCTGGACGTACTTTCGGACATGGTGCTGAATGCGACTTTGCCGCCGGATGAATTTAACCGTGAAAAACCGGTCATTCTTGAAGAGATCAAAATGTACCACGATCTTCCGTCTCACCATGTGCATGATCTGATGGGCGAGCTTCTCTGGCCCGATCAGTCGCTTGGATGGTCCATTGCGGGAACGGCCGAATCGGTCGCGAAGCTTACGCGCGCGGACATGGCGGCTTACATGACGCGGCAGTACCAGTGCGCGAATATTCTGGTGGCAGTCTCGGGAAATATTCCCCACTCCGAAGTGGTGGAGCGGGTTCAGTCGATCTATGCGTCCCGGCAGGGGAAGAAAGGCCTGGGGTTTGCAAAGGCGGAAAGCCGGCAGACGAAACCCCGAACCCATTTTTATGAGAAAAAAACGGAACAAACTCATTTTGTGATCGGGTTTCACGCTCTTGCGAGGATGCACCCGGATCGCTACAAGCTGGGGCTTCTTCACATTATTTTGGGTGCGAATATGTCAAGCCGCCTGTTTGATGAGGTTCGGGAAAAACGCGGGTTGGCCTACGAGATCAAATCCGGCGTTTCTGCTTATGCGGACACCGGGGCCTTTACCATTTCTGCCGGCGTGGAGACCGTCAAAACGGAACGTGCCGTACGAGTGATCCTGAAAGAACTGGACAAGGTGGCACGGAAAGTGGTGACGCCCGGGGAATTGCGGCGTGCCAAGGATTATTTTATGAGCCAGGTTTATCTCGGCGTCGAGGATACGCTGGATCATCTGTTATGGGCGGGGGAAAAACTGCTTTGCGCGGATGAATTGCCCAATAAAGAAGATATCCGGCAAAAAATTGAAGAGGTGACCCAGGAAGAGATTCGGGAAGTTGCACGGAACCTTTTCCGCACACAGCGGCTCAATCTGGCCGCGGTGGGTCCGGTCAATGAGACCATGCAAAAGGCAATCCGGAAGGGATTGGTGATCGGATGAGACGTGTTCTGATTGCCCCCAGCCTTCTGTCCGCAGATTTCAGCCGGTTGGCGGAAGAAATTCACGATGTCGAGCGTGCCGGTTGTGATGCCCTGCACGTGGATGTGATGGATGGACATTTTGTGCCGAACCTTACGATCGGACCTCTTGTGGTCAAGGCGATCCGGAAAGTAACTTCCTTGCCGCTGGACGTGCATTTAATGATCGATCAACCGGTCCGGTACATTGCTGATTTTCGCAAGGCCGGTGCCGACTGGATTACCATTCATGTTGAGGCGGAAAAGGATGTAGGAAAGTGTCTCGCCGAGATCAAAGCGTTGGGTGCCCGGGCCGGAATTTCGCTCAGGCCCGGAACCTCGGTTGAGTCGCTGGCGCCTTATTGGGCGGATCTGGATCTGGTGCTTGTCATGACGGTGGAGCCCGGCTTCGGAGGACAGGCGTTTATGCCAGCCCAAGTTTCCAAAATTAGGGTTTGCCGGCAGCAATTTAAAGGACTGATTTCCGTCGATGGCGGGATTGACCCGCAGGTGGCCCCTCAGGTCATCGAAGCCGGTGCGGATGTTCTGGTCGCCGGAAGTGCCATTTTTGGAAAGCCGGACCGCGGCAAGGTGATTGCCGAATTTAAAGAAGCCGCCAAGAAATTTTTGTAATGTTGCCCTCGAAGATAAGAAATTTCTCCATTATCGCGCACATCGATCACGGTAAATCGACTCTTGCCGATCGTCTTTTGCTTGATAGCGGAGCGATTACGGCGCGGGAATTTCGTGAGCAGATTCTGGACGACATGGACCTTGAGCGGGAGCGGGGGATTACGATCAAGGCCCGTGCCGTTCGCATTTACTACAAAGGCCACTGGCTTAATCTCATTGATACGCCCGGGCACATTGATTTCACTTACGAAGTTTCAAAAAGTCTCGCGGCCTGTGAGGGCGTTTTATTGTTGGTCGATGCGGGGCAAGGGATTCAGGCCCAGACTGTGACGAATCTTTATCTTGCCATGGAACGCAATCTGACCATTATCCCGGTGGTGACCAAGATCGATCTGCCGACTGCGGAACCTGAAAAAGTCAGGAAAGAAGTCGCACAATTCTTGAACGTTGACGAGCAAACGGTGATTCTTTCCAGCGCGAAGAGCGGGGAGGGGGCGGAATCAATTTTGAACGCAATCATCGACCGGATTCCCGCGCCCCAAGGAGATCCGGAGAAGCCGCTCAAGGCGCTTATTTTTGATTCCAAATATGACACCTATCAAGGGGTGATTACGTATTTTCGGGTTATGGAAGGTACGCTCCGTGCCCACGACCAGGTGCTTATGATGCAAACCGGGACTCAGCAAGAGGCGCTTGAGATCGGGATTTTTAGTCCAAAGCCTGAGCCGGTGGAAGTATTAGGGGCCGGAGCGGTGGGGTACATGACCGCCAACATCAAGGAAGTGGCCGAAGTGAAAATCGGCGATACGCTGACCCTGGCGGCGGCTCCGGCGCTGGAGCCTCTTCCCGGTTACCAGGAAGTCAAGCCGATGGTTTTTTGCGGACTTTATCCGATTAACGCGAAAGATTTCCCCTTGTTGCGTGTTGCGCTTGCGAAACTCCGGTTGAACGATTCTTCATTTGTTTATGAACCCGAGACTTCGGCCTCGCTAGGGTTTGGATACCGGTGTGGTTTTCTGGGCCTTTTGCACATGGACATTATCAAGGAGCGCCTCGAGCGTGAGTTCAGTCTCGAGCTCATTATCACAGCTCCGAGTGTGGTCTATCAGATCCTGACGAAAAAGGGGGAGATTATCGAGCTTGATAACCCGACCAAACTTCCTCATCCGACGATGGTGGAGACGATCGATGAACCTTACATCCTTGCGCACCTCATGGTGCCGACGGACACCTTAGGCGCGGTGATGCAACTTTGCCAGGACCGGCGAGGAATTTACAAAAGTACGGAATATCTGGATCCGACGAGAGCCATTTTGACCTACGAGATTCCCTTCTCCGAGGTGGTGATGGATTTTTATGACAAGATCAAGTCAATGACAGCCGGATACGGATCGCTGAATTATGAATTTATCGGACACAAGCCGTCTGAGCTCGTGAAGCTTGACGTTCTGATTAACGGCGAGCCGGTGGATGCCCTGTCGTCCATCACGTGCAAGGAGAAGGCTTATCAGCGGGGGAAGTCTCTTGTGGAAAAACTTAAAGAAGTGATTCCGAGACAAATGTTCGAGGTTGTCATTCAGGCCGCGGTCGGATCCAAGATCATTGCGCGGGACTCTATCAGCGCGATGAAAAAGAACGTGACCGCCAAATGTTACGGCGGAGACATTACCCGGAAGCGAAAACTTTGGGAACGTCAAAAGGAAGGGAAAAAACGGATGAAGAAAATCGGGAGAGTGGATCTTCCGCAGGAAGCCTTCATCAGCGTTTTAAAGGTGGAATAAACTATGAAGATCTGGATTTTCTGGAGCATCGTATGTGTCGTTGCCCTGTTCGTGTATCGCGAAAAAATCGTGCGGGATATTGTGTTGGCCCGAACGGATTTTAAAAAGTGGGCGTATCTCAAGTGGAAAAATTGGGGGGAACCGCTCCTGATCGCCGCGATCCTGGCGATTGCGATCCGGACCTTTATTATTGGTCCTTACAAAATTCCTTCAGGGTCCATGAAGCCGACGTTTATCGAAGAAGACAAGATTTTTGTGGATAAAATTTCTTATCGTTTCCACGAGCCGGAGCGGGGGGATGTGATTGTGTTCAAGTATCCGCTTGACCGGAAGAAGGACTTTGTCAAACGACTTGTCGGACTTCCCGGGGAGACGATTGAAATCCGTGACGGAGTTGTCCTGGTGGATGGAAAACCAATGACCCGGCCGCC
>CAYULU010000042.1:0-13278 GCA_964445745.1 uncultured bacterium
GCCTTGAGAAATGTATCAAATTTTTCACGGAGCCATCTTTTGAAAAGATAGCGAACGGAGGGAAACAGAAACAACAAACCCACAATATCCGTTAAAACTCCGGGCGTGATCAAGCACATTCCCGCAACAAACAAAATCAACGCATCGATCATCTTCTCAGCGGGAAGCCGTCCCTCGCGAAGCTCCCTCTGAATAGCAACACAAGTCCTGAAACCTTCGATTCGCGCCAGTAGTGCGCCCAGAAATCCCGTCACGATCACAAGCATCACCGTCGGCCAGAATCCAAAAACCTCTCCCATCTTGATCAATATCAGAATCTCAAGAAGCGGGACTAAAATAAAAAGGATCAAAAGTTTTCCAAGCACTCCACCCTCCCCCTAGAAGCGGTTTCATAAGTCCCTTTTGCATTTTCCAACCCCTTGAGAGACAACGGGTTGGAAATACTTGTGAAACCGACTCTAGCCTTTTTTGTCTTCTTTTAAAAACTCACGAACAATCCCGAAAGAAGCAAATAGTCCAAGCGCGACTACAAAAAAATTGACCTGAAAAAGGGCCCATCCTGTTTTCCCGGTCGACATTCCCCCGAGCGTCTCCGGAATCCTGTCGAAATACGCATTGGCAAGAATACCGTTTAGCATCACAAGCCACAAACCGGCCAATCCGCAGATCCCGAGATACCGCCTGGGGCGGACCTTGAAAAGCCATAGCCCCACCCCGCCACAGAGAGCTCCCGTGGCAATCGGAGCAATGATCAACACCGGTTCTCCCAACGCAAATCCCAGGAGAAACATCCAGGCGGTACAACCCAAAAAAGTTCCGATAACGCCCGCCACGATCCCGATTTTTTGTAGATGGGTCATGCGAGTCCCCTTTCGTTTAAATTTTCACTTTCAATCGCGGGAGCACCTTCAATCTCTTATTGTGTTTCCGGACCGAACGCAAAGCCCGGAAACTTGCCGACCTTATTACCGCTGATCCATGGGGACATAAGATTGCAGGGAAGGCCCTGTATAAATTTGACGGGGACGTCCAATGCGCGGGGGCTTAAACTCCCTCATCTCTTTCCAATGGGCGATCCATCCGGGCACACGCCCAATCGCGAACATCACGGGGAACATGGCCGTGGGGATCCCGATGGCGTTGTAAATAAGCCCGCTGTAAAAATCAACGTTGGGATAAAGTTTCCGGCTGATAAAAAAATCTTCCTTAAGCGCCCGTTCTTCGAGTTTTAAGGCGATCTCGAGGTAAGCCTCGTTGCCGTTAAACTTGCCTCCTTTACGAATCAACCGATGGAAAGCCTCCTTGAGAATCTTTGCCCGGGGATCGTACGTTTTATAAACCCGGTGGCCAAATCCCGCAAGGCGTTTGGGACTTTTCGGATCGATCGCCTCCTGCATATACTGGTCTACCTTGTCACCGGAAGCGTGGATCTCTTCGAGCATTTCCATGACATCCTGATTCGCTCCGCCGTGCCAGGGCCCCCACAACGCACAAATCCCCGCGGCCACCGATGCAAAAAGATTGCTTCGGGAACTTCCCGTCAATCGCACGGTTGATGTACTGCAATTTTGTTCATGATCCGCATGCAGGATAAGCGCCAGCTCAAGTGCCCGCACCACATCCGGATCAATTTCATAATCTTCACCGGGGTACGAGAACATCATGTGAAGAAAGTTCTCGCAATAGTGTAAGCCCCGTTTGGGATAAATGAACGGTTCTCCCACGGACTTTTTGTATGAATACGCCGCAATTGTCCGGACTTTGGAAATCAACTGGATCGCGGTCGATGTGATCTGCGCCTCATCCTGTCTAAAATTGAGAGCCGCCGGGTAGTAACCCGAAAGGGCTGAAACCACCGAACACAGAATCGCCATCGGATGAGTCGCGCTGGGAAAACCTTCAAAAAAATGTTCGATATCTTCATGAAGCGAAGCATTCTTGGTCAGCTGTCGGCTCAGCGTGTCAAGCTCCTTCGGGTTGGGCAGTCTGCCAAAAATCAGGAGGTGAGCGGTTTCAACAAACGTGGATTTTTCGGCAAGCTCTTCGATGGGAATTCCCCGATACCTCAGGATGCCTTTCTCCCCGTCGATAAAGGTGATCGCGCTCGTGCAAGCGCCTGTATTAGAAAATCCGTGATCCAGCGTAATATGTCCCGTCTGCTCCCGGAGCGTTGAAATATCGATGCCGCGTTCGTTCTCGGTACCTTCATAAACAGGAAAGGTTGCCTTTTTACCGTCGATCAATAATTCTGCGTCCCCGACCTTTTGATAGATGTCCGCCATGTGATGTTCCTTTCTTCTTTTGGACCGCAGAACCACTTTTCCCGTATTCCTGCAGTATGATTTTGGTTTTACAGAGCCCTTCTCATCATAACCCGTTCATTAATATTCCCGCACTCAGCCGGCCAAACACATCCGACACCCGCAGACTTCTCAGCTCCCCGTCCGCCCCGACCGGCACCTCCCGGTCCGTCAGCATATCCTTCAACGTCTCACAGCATTCCAAACCCGCCGGCAAAAGGATCCGCGTCGTCTTCCACACTGCGGGTCCAACGGGAAGCTGTCCGGGCCCGCCCGACATTTCAGTAAAAAAACGGCCCGCAGCAAAAATTGCAAACCGGTCTCCCTGACGCCGTAAAAACGCGACCACATTTTTTTCCCTCTCGCCCTCCACCTTGAGGGGCACATAATCACCTTCCAGAAAAATTCCGGGCTCCGACCTCCGCAGTCTTAGCCCCCGAGCAAGCACTTGCATCTTGACCCCTTCTGATTTTTTTCCGGTCAATAGAGAAGCTATATCCCCGTCAAAACCCCGAATCTTCGAACCCTTCACAATCTTTTGAAGCACATCCTTCCGCTCCTCAAAATCAACGGGGCGACGATTATCCGGATCGGCAAGAAACAAATTCCAGAACTCGGTCCCCTGATAAACATCCACCACGCCCGGGGATCCGATTTTAAGAACGAGCGCTGACAAGGAATTCAACTTCGCGAACCAGGACACCTTGTCGTGAAAAAGAAGAAAATCCTCAAGAAAGTGGTTACCTTTCCCGGGGCTTAAAATTCCGTAAATAAATTTACGGACGGATTCTTCGTATTCCTGCTTCGGATGAATCCAGTTCGTATACGTTTTCGCTTCCCGGATCGATTTCAGAACGTACTCCCAGATCCGATCCGCAAACGCGGGATCCGATTGAGCATTCGCCCCGGATTCGGGCCAGGCCCCCAAAATCGCCTGGTAGATAAAATATTCCGTATTTCGGCGAGGCTCCGCCACCTCCCTGATCAGAGTTTTATGTTTCTCATTAATGAGCGTCCACCGGGTTAATACGTTCTTCCAGTCATCCGGGATTTCACTGAGCACATTCAGGCGCATACGAACGTCTTCACTGCGTTTGGTATCGTGGGTCGACGTACAAAGCATCCCGTAAGGCCAGCGTTCGGACTTAAGCTTGTTAAATTGATGAAATTCCTCCTTGGAATACCCAAAATGGAAAGGGTCGCCGCCAACTTCATTGAGCGAAACAAACCGGTTATAAACGTAGAAAGAAGTGTCTTCCAGCCCCTTGGCCATGATCGGGCCGGTTAACTGCTGGAATCGGAGCACAAAATCCCGATAGATTTTTTTTGCCTCCGCCGTCACTCCGACATCAAACTTCAGCAAGAGGACTTCCTTTAAAAAATCGTATACGGCAGGATTCAAGGCCGGCGTTTTGGCTTTCGCTTTTTCAACAGCGATATTGATGTAGCGTTCATCACGCTCCGAGACCGATTCATCCGAAGGCGACAGATAGGTCCGGTAAACAGGAAAACAGGCGATCACTTCACGGATCGCAAGGGTCAGGTTATTTCTCGTAAAGTCCCGGTAATGACGATCTTTTTCCGAAATCAGGTCAAGCCGGTGTCCGAGGGTATTGATTTCACTCGCCATGTGGACGAGGGCGAACAGTTTTTTCTTATCGTAAAGCAACTGGTCAAAATCAATCGTATGCCCGATAAAGGATTCATAAAGCTCGGAAAAATCTTTCTGGCGATTCTGGTCCACGAAAACCCCGTTGAGGACATTAAGAAAATCATAGCCCACCGTGCCATGGACGCTCCAGTTTTCGGGCAAAAACTCTTTTCGATCCAGAATTTTCTCCGCCACGACATAAAGTGGTTTGGCGGAAGAGCAGATTTTGTGGCCCGAAATTTTCCGGCATTCCTCCCGGTGTGCCACAAACTTCTCCTGAAGCCGCCTGAAATAGACCGGAGGATCATAAAGCCCGTCAGGATGATCAATCCGGAGGCCATGGACCTTCCCTTCCGCAATCCACTGAAAAATGAGCCGATGACAGTGTTCAAAAACCCGCTCATCTTCCATCCGTATCGCGGCAAGTTCATTGATATCAAAAAAACGGCGGTAATTGATCTCCTCGGCTGCCGTCCGCCAAAAAGCCATCCGGTAAACCTGCTGATCCAGAAATTGATCAAGGAGATCAAAACTCGCCAAATCGTTTTTCACACCGTTGAAGATGACAAGCCGCCTTTCAACAAATTCCTTAACGAACCTCGACCGCAACAGAATTTCAGCAAACCTTTTTTTGGCAATTTCCTTCTCTCGCATCCGCTCCTGGATTTTTTCGATATTCGTCTCGGTTCTTGCGGGAAGATTTTTGAACGCCGTTATCACGCTTAAATACTCCGACACCACCGCCTCATCCACATTCGAAGGGCCTTTAAGTTCGTCGATCCGGAATTCAAGGATTGTCGGATAGGTCTGAGGATCCACCGGAAATCGATTGTCAAAATACCGGACATAAAACGCCCCCTTTGAAGCATCCAGTTCCAGTTGAATTTCCTGCCGATCCAGAACGAGTCCGTACAAATCCCCCAGGATGGGAATCAGAATTTTATTCTCGAGCTCCGCCTTGACCGGTTTCCAGTCGATATCAAAAAATCCGGCGTAGACCGA
The DNA here is from genome assembly GCA_964445745.1 of uncultured bacterium. Lineage (GTDB taxonomy): Bacteria > Omnitrophota > Omnitrophia > Omnitrophales > Aquincolibacteriaceae > UBA1443. The sequence goes on from CAYULU010000042.1 coordinate 4,954, forward strand.
ACTCGGCCCGTTTTCGAGAACATCCAGCCAGAGCGTATTGTGACTGCCAGCGATTCCCATGTGATTGGGGACCGTATCAAGGATGATTCCCATTTTTAATTCTCGGATTTTGTCACAAAAAGCATTAAATTCAGTCTGGGACCCAAGTTGCGGATTCAGTACCGTAGGATCAGTCACATCATACCCGTGAGAACTTCCCGGAACGGCCTTGAAAATCGGCGACAAGTAAACGGCCTCCACGCCAAGATCATGAAGAAACGGCAAAATCGACCTTGCATCACGAAAGGTGAAGCCGGCGTTCATCTGAAGCCGGTACACCGACGACGGACAATACACTGGCCGGTCGTTTTCAGACAGACTATCTTTTGTAGGTGACACGTATTGCTCTCCTTTCTAACGCTACGGGGGGTATTGCAATCGGGAATCTTATCACACGATTTTGGATCCGCGAAACCTTAATGAAGGAAAAACTGAAATTTTTGCCAATATGCCAATCGATAACATCGCGGGTCACACTTAAAAGGGTCGGCCCCCAACCGGAGATTTGCCTTTATCAAAGTGTCGGCAAGTAAACCACTCATTCGAATAAATCAGCTTTGGATCTGATATCGGCAAGAATTTGTAGGCCAAGCTCCCGATCGCGGCCGGGAGACTGGTATTGCGAATTAGTAATAAGAAGAAGCTCGCGGAGCATCCGCTGAACCGTTCCCATTCTTTCCATTTGGGTTCCCATTTGCTCGATCGCCGCATAAAGCAATGACTTGGCCGCGTGGATCCGGGCATCATCCGTAAGAGCTTCATCCTGGATCAAAAGATCCTGTAAACGACCAACGGCCTTGAGAAGACAACGCTGATAAGACGGCTCAGAGTCACTTTTGAACAAAAGATGTCTGGCATCAAGACTCGTTTTTCCAGTCCACTCCATCACATCACCTCATCTCCCGACGTCATTTTGCAACGCAAAACAACTTCGCCCTCAATCAGTCGAACCAGCTTGACCGCCTTTGCTCTGCGCAACGGTGTCTTGTCGCATCGACATGTAAAAAAACAAGTCAGCCATTGAAAGACCCGGCGATATTTTTTACGGACCACACATCTCAACAGATGTCGGTACACGTCATCAAGAAATCGCACCGCATTTTCCACCTGCCGTGTTTTAAAGCTCCGGTCTTGGGAGCGGATCAGAAACAACACAAGAGCCATCTTGCTCCGAAAATACCCGGTAAAAAGTTTTCGAATTTCAACATCCTCCTGAAGGGATTGCCGTCCCAATAAAAAAATTTCCAATTTTCCTTCCCGAACCATCTTTTGCTTTTCGATCACCATGGGTACCATTGTGTTCTCCTGAAGGAACGATTAACACCCTCCTTTATGCAAGACAAGAGAAAGACAAAAGGTTTTTTTAAATATTTTTTTAGTTTATTTGTAAAACTTTAATCATAATGCTAAGCTTTGAGTTAGGGAGAAAAACCGATTAAGACATTAAAAAAACAACTTAAAGGGGCTTCAATGTACGAAGAGATTCGAAAAGACCTGGAAGATCAGGGAAAGGTAAAAAGACCTCCCAGAATCCCACACTGGGGCAAGGCGCTCAAATCGTTACTTGTCCAAAAATCAAAGTCTGAGCACCCCCTCTCCGTAAGCTGGCTCGCCAAAACCGCGGGAATTAACGAAAAAAATCTTCACAACATCATCGCCGGAAGAGTTCGCGACCCTTCCTCTGACAAACTCGTCAGAATCGCAGACGCCTTCGAAATATCCTTCAGTGAACTGGCCGCCCGAGCCATGGCCGAGAATCCCGGAAATTTTTTCGTCTGCGGATACGGGGAGCGCGCATTTATCGATTACCCCCAGCATGGCTTTACGATCCAGTCGTTAAGCCCGCAATCCACAAGCCAGCGGGATTTTTTCTTTGGCCGGATGACGATCAAACCGTTCACGGAACTGAAGCGTTGGCGTTTCCGGGAAAACTCTAGTGTGGCCATTTTTCTGGAAACCGGAACATTGGAGATAACGTACGGAGATCGACGAAGAAATATTCACGCGAACGAATCCGTTTATTTCGATGCCGGCGTACCGCACAAAATCAAGAATATCGATTCCATCGAAGCCAAACTTTTCATCGTCACCTGCCCCGCCCTGTTTTAAATCGGTCAGTCCGGTGGTCAAATTCGCAAACTCATGAGCCCCCAACTTGTCGAAAAATAATGCATCATTTCGATGGAAAATGCGGGTTAGCCAGGCAGGGGTTTACGGACGTCACATAGGGCAGGTTGCGTTTCAATCATGTTTGCTTAAGGCTTTTTCCTTAGCAACTTGTGCTTCACGCAAATTTTCTTGATAACTTCCATCAACGTCTCAACGGCCGTCGGCTTTGAAAAAAAGCGGTAGCCCAATTGTTTGGCACGGCGAATCTCCTCGGCCGCGTCCACTGCCGTGTAAATAATAAAATCTTTCGGGGCACATCCCTCTCCGGCCTTAAAACGTTCAATCAGCTCGTCCCCCCACATGTACGGCATCTTGATATCAATGATCCCGATATCCGGCTCAAACTTTCGGGAAATCCGCAGAGCATCATCTCCTGAAAGTGCACAAGCCACTTCGAAGTGCGCGTCCTTCACGTTTTCGGTCAACGCCGATTTAAGGAAGTCGCAAACTTCCTCCTCATCATCCACAATCAGTACCTTCGCCGAAATCTCCCATCCGCTTTCGATCTCAACCGGCATCTTGTCCTCAGTCTTTCGTTCGATCATCACCTCGATCCGATCATGCAGATCCTTCAGGCTGTACGGCTTCTTGATGAACGCATCGACCCCAAGTTGCTCGCACCGTTTTTGTTCATCATGTATCGCCGTCAGGACAATCACGGCCAGTTGAGGATAATCCTGGCGTATGAACCGCAACACCTCGGTCCCGCTCATCCCCGGCATGCTCAAATCAAGAACCACAAGGTCAATCCTGGCCCCGCACTCCCGGATGATCTTGAGAGCTTCCATTCCGCTTCCGGCCGTCAGCGTGCTATAGCCAAGCGCCTGCCCGGTCTTCGAAATGAACCAGAGCGTATCCGGTTCATCGTCCACGATAAGAATAGTTCCGCGCGATTTTGGTATATCCACCCCGCACCTCCTCGAGCCTCATCTCATTCGAACGCTAAAGCCCCACCCTCCTGAGGTCTTCAGGTTCTATTGAGCGTTGATCATGTTAAGAACCGCCGTTTCAATCTCGTTCAAACTTGTGGGTTTGTGAATGCACAACACTGCCCCGCACGCAATTCCCTCTTCGTCCTTGTCGTTATACGCCGTCATCAGAATCATTTTCTGCTGGGGCGCCTTTTCATGAACGTCTCGGATCACTTTGAGTCCGTCCACATCATCTTTCAACCGAACGTCAATCAGCGCCGCGTCCGGCCGGTGATTTAGAATAAGCGAAACCGCTTCTCTTCCGTAGATCGTCGTGAATACTTCATGTCCCCTGGACTTAAAATAATTTCCCATAAACTCCAGAAGATCTTCCTCATCATCCACAATAACAATTTTTGCCATTTTACGTTTCTCCCGTGGCAGGTAAAAAGACACGAAAGGACGAACCCTCCCCATAAACAGATTCAAGCTCGATTTCTCCTTGATGCGCGTCTACCATTTTTCGAATCACATACAGTCCAAGCCCCGTCCCCTTGATGGCCGTCGCCTTGGTCGTGAAAAAAGGGACAAATACCTGTTTCCTCACCTCTTCCGTCATCCCGAGACCGGCATCCGAGATCATCACTTCCACACAGCGACGACCACGGCGGAACACCTCCCGGGCACTCAACGTAATCTTTCCCTTGACCGGATGCTCGGGTTTTTCAAGTTTACCGCAAGCCCAGGCCTCTTCTTTCATCTTGATCGCGTCGTAAGCATTGTCCAGCAGATTAAAAAGGATTTCCTCAACTTCGCTGGAGTTTCCGTGAATCTTGACAAGGCCGTCGGGGATCTCCATCCTAAAATCAATATCATAAAGTGGACGCTTACATTCCCACAAACGGATACAACTCGCCGCAACGTCCCTGACGCTCACAGGGCCGAACCCCTCGCTCAACCGGCTAAAGTCAAGAAGCCTCCGGACAATTTCGCCCCCGTGGTCAGCATTTTTAGCAATCTTCCGGTACACCGTTTCCAGCGACCCGATCAGCGGTCTGACCCCTTCAAGGTTATTCGCAGCCATCTGCTTCTCGATCCGCGGGAAATCCACCATCAACGCCGACTCTGCCCCCAGTTTAATAACATTGAACCGATTATTCACCTGATGAGCAATCCCTGAAGCCATCGTCCCAAGATCCGCCATCTTCGCCGCCTGAAAAAAATGCGCCTGCTGATGTTCAAATTCTTCGAGAAAAATGCAATTTTCCACCGCGAGTGCCCCCTGATTCGCAAGTGTTGTGAGGATATCGAGATCACTTTCACTGTAGAGCCGCTTCGACTTCTTTTCACCAAGCACCAAGAAGCCAAGAAGCCGGTCCTGGACAAAGCTCGGCACAACCACAGCCGCGTTCAGTGATTCCATTTCGCGACCTACCGAGTCATCCTCGCTTTGCCGCGCATAAAATTCCTCCCGCATCAAAGGCCCCATCCGCTCATAAAGTCGTTCGATCAATACGGATCCCACCGGAATGAATTCAGTCGCTCCTTCGCGATAATCCCCGCGCGCTGCTCTGCAGACAAACCGGCTGTTCCCGCTGTCCATGAGAAAAATCCGGGCGTGGGTAATTTTTACCGTTTTTGTGAGGATATGGACAATCACTTTCAGGAGTTTGTTCAAGTCTTTCACGAGCGTCATTCCCCGAGAAGCCTGCAAAAGAGTCTGTTGGTACGCCCGCTGTTCCCTCAAAAGAACCGCTTCTGCCTTGCGTTGGAGGATAAGATAAAAAAATGGTCCGGAAAAACTCAGAATTGCAAACAAACCTGCCGGCAAAAACCACCAATGGGCTCCCAAATAACCTTCTAGAACAACCCGCCCTTGTGAAACCAAAACCGCAGGCATCCCCAGAACAATACAATAAACAAAAACAAAAATACCCGTCCGAGCTGCTGCGATTCGAATCTCCATAAGGTTATAACGAACAATCGCATACATCGTAATAGCATTAAAGAAAAAAACTCCAAATATCCCAAAAGGAAACGGGAAAAAATCGAGATCATAAACGGGGAAAAAACATCCTATTCCGCCTGAATATCCGATGAGGTTAGCTAATAAAAAAGTTAAAAGTCGATTTTTTTCCATACCTTTAGTTCTTAAATACTCATTAAAAAGCACCAGGCATCCCAGTAAAACAAAGAGGATGAATACAATATTCCAACCAATAAACAGCGGGCCAGCATCAGGAAAAAAAGGAAAGGATAATTTAGAAACAACTGCGGCAATGAATATACGAGGTTTTGCGATAATCAGCAAAGAAATAGCGCCTACCAGCACATAACCCAAGGAAAGAATGCGGATATAAATCTTTTTAGGATAATGGGTTAATTCCAGCACCAAATGAAAAAAACTTATCGGAATGAAGACACCTATTACATGACATATTTGGCTATAAAAATAGGCCGCCTTTTGATTTTGCACTGTCGTGCAAACAAAGACAAAAAAACTCCAGAACGCTATCGTGAAAAGGTAAAAACAAAATACCTTTGCGGTTTTTCGATTAGCTGCATAAAAAAATGTGAAAAATATTTGGAATGCACTTGCAATGGCTGTTATCAGCGCAGAAAAAGAATAGAATATTGCGGGGGTAATCATGCGCTACGGGCGATGCAATACTGAATAACTTTTAATGGCTCATATTGCAATTGAAGATTAGTTGAGCAAAATCCAGCATCTGTGAACACCCTCAAAAAATCAGATTCTGTCCTATAGACTAACTCCCAATCTCCGCCCCATTCCATAAAATGCCTCGAAGGATTGCTCCACTTATCTCTGTAGTTGGAAATAATCAAAGAACCGTTTGGTTTCAAAAGCGTTTTTAGATTTCTCACAAGCAAAGTGGATATCTTTTCATCAAGATAATCAAACAATCCCGTCGAAAATATCAGGTCATATTTTTCAGAAAGGTAAAGACCTATGTTCTTTGTCAGCGCCAATTTTACAGCATTCCTCTGTAAGAAACGAATCCGGGAAGCAAAGTTCTTGTTTTGTATTTTACTCCGCGAATATTCGATAGCATGGATATCATGATCTAGGCAATCAATACTCAGATTCAAACCCGAGCCTGTTTCAAAAAACTCGATGATATCCGTGCAAGGGCCCGAAGCTAAGTCCAAAATCCTTAGTCCTTTTTCATTGGCTCTTTTTCGAGAAAATGCTTTCAATAACTCCTTAAAATCTTCTTTCCGATTTCTCGTGGCTACTGACGCCGCAGTCTTTAAAAAATAATTGTCCATGCATCGCTCTATTCCGGTAGTGTCGGGTGCGTTCTTATATATGTCTTCTATAATCATGAAATCACCATGATATCCGTAGGGCTTGTCAATCACGTGACGGTTGTACTTTCCCAAGCGAATCAAATCCCGACACTGCTGAATGAACATCCTTTTCATCTCATAAATTCTAACTTCATCCGATGCGTTATTCTTTTCAAACAACATAAGATCTAAGAAAATTTTATCCAGGACTCTGTTAAAATCTAACTGCAAATCCTTCCAATAGTCGGGCTTATCATCTAATTGTTTTTTAATCCCAAGTAAAACCTTTTGCTGTTCCAATATATGGTCAAAAGTGTCCATTGTTTCACTCCTTCGCGCTAAGAGCATTTCTCACGGCCTGCAAAAGCTCTTGGATATCGAAAGGTTTCATGATGAAAGCGCTTGGTTTCATGTCCCTAGCTTTTCTTTCTGTAATCTCATCGGCAAAACCCGTTATGAAGATTTCGGGGACTTTACCCCACTTCCTCTTCAAACAGATGTCTCTTATTTTCGAGACGGCCTCGACTCCATCGAGCCCTGGCATTCTGATATCAGATATAATCAGATCGAAGTTCACTTCCTCAGCCATTTCGCAACCATCCTGTCCCTTTTTGGCGATATAAACTTCGTACCCTTGCTTCTCTAACACTTTTGAGAACGTTTTCGTTAGCAACTCTTCATCATCTATCACAAGAATTTTTTTGCCCATGGCCGTTTTTCCTTTTCTGGTTCAATGGCAATCACCCAATAAGCTCGGGATATCACATTAGATATCGGACAAATACGGGGATTCTGGAGAAAAATGAGGAGGATAACTGTTTTCGTCGTAAAGACCTGATCGGGTACCATCTTTTTTTGAATTTGAAACGGGTGATTTTATGCTACAATCCCGCATGATACAAAAAGCCCTGAGGTTCTTTAAACACGATATCTGGCGAATCCGGGTCCGGGAGGCCAAAGGCTTCCGGGGCAAGTGCATCCGCATGGTTCGAATCTTCCTGATTTCCTTTCATCAGTTTTCAAGCGACATGTGCTCCCTTCGCGCGGCGGCCCTTACCTTTTTTTCACTTCTTTCCATTGTTCCGGTACTCGCCATGTCGTTCGGAATCGCCAAGGGCTTTGGCATGGACAAACTCCTGCGTGAAAAACTGATCGAAGGGATGCAGGGTCAGCAAGAGGTACTCACCCGGATCATGACGTTTGCAGAATCCTTGCTGGAAAACACGAAAGGCGGAGTGATCGCCGGCGTGGGTGTCGCGCTTCTCCTCTGGTCCGTCATCCAGGTGCTGGGGAACATCGAAACCTCCTTCAACGGTATCTGGGGCATTAAAAAACAACGGAGCCTGGGTCGGAAATTTACCGATTATGTTTCCATGATGCTAATCGCGCCTGTTCTCTATATCGTTGCAAGCAGTGCCTCAGTATTCGCCGCAAGCCAGATTACGGCCATTACACAAAATACGGCTTTCCTGGGTGCGATCGCGCCCCTCATCACGACGGGGCTCAAGATCCTGCCCTTTCTGATGTTTGGGGGACTGCTGACCTATCTTTACATTGCGATGCCAAACGGAAAAGTCCATTTCAAATCGGCTTTACTCGGCGGAATTGTTGCCGGAATCATGTACCATGTCGTCCAATGGATCTATATTCGCTTTCAAATCGGGGCGTCCAAAGCCGGCGCTATTTACGGAAGTTTTGCCGCCCTTCCGCTCTTCCTGATCTGGCTACAAACAAGTTGGCGGGTCGTCCTTTATGGCGCGGAGCTTGCATTCTCTCACCAGAATGAGCAAACCTTCGAGTTTGAACAAGACTGTCTGAATGCTAGTCATGAAACCAGAAAACTTTTATCGCTCCGGATAGTTCAGGTTTGCATCGCCCGTTTTACCGCAGGGCT
>CAYULU010000043.1:0-2148 GCA_964445745.1 uncultured bacterium
ACCTGCTTTCGCATCGCGATATCCTCATCCGACAGGCGTTCAAAATCCAGGGAGTAAACAGACGGCTGGGCGATCAGAAAAACCAGCCCCACGATCAACGCCGCGGCCATCAAAAATAGGGGTGTTTTTTTCCGGCGGGATTGTTTTTTCCCGGTTCTTTTTTTCATAGGACCACCTGTCCTACCGAAAGGCGACGGCCATTCACAAAATCAAACGCGGTCATGACGCTTTTACCCTCCGGCTTGACGCGAAAAATGCGGAGGGGTTTTTCCGCCGTAGACACAAGCACCGAACCGCTTTTATCCACTTCAAGAAGGGTTCCGGGAGACACCGACGGATCCACCACAGCGTCCACCGCGGGAATTGCGGAAAGCAACATGACCCGTTCCTGTTTAAAAAAGAAATAACAACCGGGCCAGGGGGCGAGCCCGCGAATTTTTCGCGAAATCGCTTCTGCCGAATCCCGAAAAGAAACAAGACCGTCATCCTTGATCAGTTTCCGGGCAATCGTGGCCTGGGCTTCGTCTTGAGGAACACCCGCAAGCATTCCCTGCTCGATCATCCTGAAAACAACCTGAAGCGCTTGGGCGGATAGTAAAGCAAGCTCATGGGACAACTCCGCGGCATTCATCGCGGGATGAATTGGATAACGCGTCTGATAGAAGATGTCGCCCGCGTCCATTTTTTCCGCAATGTCAATAATGCTGACCCCGGTTTCCGCATCCCCATTCAGAATGGGCCAATGGATCGGCGCGGCACCCCGGTAACGAGGAATCATGGACGGGTGAACATTCAAACGGAACTTCGGAATTTCGAGCAGAGTTTTCGGGAGAATTTTTCCGTAAGAGGCCACCACAAAAATATCAGGAGCGAGCTCCTTGATTTTCCGAAAGGCTTCGGGGTCGCGAAGGCTTGTAAATTCTTCGACGGGTCGTTCGTGCTTTTCCGCGGCAACGCGCACCACGGTTGGTTCCCGGTGGAGGCCGCGTCCTTTTTTTTGGGGAGGCGTGGTGACGACAAGAACCGTTTCATGTTCCGAAGCGAGACAAGTCTCGAGAGACTTTAATGAAAAATCACTGGAGCCAAAAAATACAAGTTTCATGAAAATCCATCCTGAATTCTAAATCTAACTCAAATCCCGAAATCACAAATTCGAAATTTTCAAACATGATCTTTGTGGCTTGGGGATTGTTTCGCATTTCGAAATTCAAGCTTAGAGTTTGGAAACGTCTCTGGCGGCTCGAGCTTTTTCGTATTGTTTCAATAACTCTTCCCGCTTCTTCCCTGTAAAATGATCGATAATCAATTTTCCGTTCAAATGGTCCGTTTCATGCTGGATCACTCGCGCAAAAAAATCATGGACCGCGATTCGGTGGAGCTGTCCGACCCTGTCCTGATAGGTCAGCTGAAGCTCGGTCGCTCGTTTGATATCTGCCGAAATCCCCGGCAAACTAAGACAGCCTTCGGCGGCCACAGCGGCCCCGGTTGCTTTCTCAATGACGGGATTCACCATCACGTATTCTTCACCGCGGGTCATACGGGGAGAGCAAACAAAAATCCGTTTTGAGATCCCAACCTGAGGGGCCGCAAGCCCCACACCGTCATCCAGATACATGGTCTCGATCATATCGTCAAAGAGCTTCTGATCGAGCGGACCAAACGTCTGATGAGGAGCCGCTTGTTGGCTTAAAACCGGATCTGGATAAGTGCGAACTTTAAGTCGTGCCATAGTGAACGAATTATAACATATCACCTTACTTCGTACGGCTAAAGAATGTTGAGGGGATCAATATCCAGCGCAAACGCAACCGCAGAACTTTTTTTGAGGGACAGCAAAATCGACTGAATCTTTCCCGGCATCAGAAGCACGGGTCCTGTCCCCGGAACCGGCTGTGGAAGTTTTAACATCACATGCCACCGGTAATGGCCGCGGAGCTTATAAAACGGCAAGGGTGCCGGACCGATGATCTCAACATCCCCGGGTAGAAAATGGAGGATTGAGGATGATGCGGAACCTGATTTGTCGCCATCCGAGCATCGCGCTCCGTTAAGCACGTCCCGAACTTCCCTCGCGAACAGGTAGGCCTTTTTTTCATCGCGGGAACGCACAATGATATTAACGAGCGAACAAAACGGAGGGTATTTAAA
>CAYULU010000043.1:2248-6297 GCA_964445745.1 uncultured bacterium
AACGTCAATCTTGCGGTCACGAAATCCGGAAAGAATGATTTCATGAGAATCCTTTTTTTTTGTGGTGTCGGCATCCAGTCTCGCAATGCGGGCACCCGGAAAAAATTTTGCGACCTCACTTTCAACCTTTTCGGTCCCAAACCCCATAAATTTCAGGATCGGCGCGCCGCAGGAGGAACAGGTGTTCGGGACTTTTTTCTGAAAATTGCAATAATGACAGAGAAGGAGCCCCTTTTCCTGATGATAAGTCAGTGAAACCTGACAGGACTTGCACTTTTCCGTTTCCCCGCATTCACGACATCGAAGGGACGTGGAAAAACCCCGCCGGTTCAAAAGGAGCATTGTCCCCTCGCCGGCCGACAGATTTTTTTCGATCTCTTTCATGAGCGGCGGAGAAAGAATCAGACTGGCACGTTTTTCACCTTCGTAACGTTTCAGGTCGATAATGGTCACGGCCGGCATGGCCTTATGATCAATTCTCTGGGTCAAATCGAGCCGCGTGAATTGTCCCGTTTCTGCGGCATGCATGCTTTCCAGAGACGGCGTCGCCGTTCCCATGATGAACAGGGCTCCCTCATGACGCGCTCTCCAGGTGGCCACCTCACGGGCATGATACCGGGGCGTGGTTTCCTGTTTATAGGAACCTTCGTGTTCTTCGTCCATCACGATGAGCCCGAGATCCGGGATCGGCGCGAACACAGCCGAGCGCGGACCAAGAACGACACGGGCGGCTCCCAGCTCTATTCTTTTCCACGCCAAAAACCGCTCGCTGTCCGTCATCTTGCTATGCAAAATTTCCAGCTCCACTCCGAAATGTCCTGCAAAAAACCGTTTCAGTTGTTCGGTCAGCGCAATTTCCGGGACAAGACAAATCGCGCCCCGCCCTTTTTTGAGGACTTCCCTGATGGTCCGAATATAGAGCTCGCTTTTACCGCTTCCGGTCACACCGAAAAGAAGAATGGGTAAAGAAGGATGGAGGGAGGAGTCCGAAGCTTCGTTTTTTTTGCGGCCGGTCAAATCCCATGCGCCGTTCAATGTCTTTTGAATCGCTTCAAACGCTTCGTGTTGTTCAGCGGTCAGTTTAAACTCTTTCGGTTCGGGAACTGCGGAAGATCCGACGAGCGTTTTCTCTTTTGCCTTTTCAATATATTTCGCGGTTTTCTTACCGTATTTCACCCAGCGAGGGAGGGCGTTTTCGATCGCCTCTCCCCAACTCGATCCGTAATAATCCGCAACCCATTTTGTGAGATCCAGCATACTCCCCGACAGGACGGGCCCATCATCCAGCACAGCGATCAGCGGTTTCAACCGTTTCAGCGCCCGGCTCTGATCCCCGGGAACATGCCCAGAATCGGAGGTTGAGGCAACTTCAAGGCGGACGATGTAACCCGTGATCTCACGGTTTCGGAACGGGACAAGAACGCGCACGCCGGGGACGGCTTTTTCGCTCCATGCGTCGGGAACAGAATAGCTGAAGGATTCGGTCGCGATCGGAAGAGGAATCGCCACCTGGGCGATCCGGACGCTGGTTTCTTTCGGCTGGAGTAAAGGAGTTGAACTCATCGTTAGTTTATTTGAAGCCTGCGGAAAGAATCCAGATTCTCGATTCTTCGTTTGTGACACGACTCAGAATGACCGTGCAATAATTAAGTAATGTGTCCCCGGAATTCCGGGTGAAAAATGTTGTCATCCTGAACGTCGTGAAGGATCCCCCACTGCGATTCTTCGCCCACCTTGGGCGGATTCAGAATGACGATCATTATGTGGGGCACTCTTAAGAAATGCCATCACTTTCTTCATATCGGCCCACACCTTCTTTTTTTCGGCCGGATTACGGAGCAGATAAGCAGGGTGATACGTACACATGACGGGAATACCTTCATACTCCTGAAAACTTCCGCGAAGTTGGGAGATTCCCTGATCGGTCGAAAGCAGTGCCTGGCAGGCATGATTGCCGAGCGCCACAATGATCTTCGGCGCAATCAGCCGGAGCTGTTCTTTAAGATACGGCCGGCAGTGAATCACCTCATCCGGTGCGGGCGGTCGATTTTGCGGCGGCCGGCATTTGAGCACATTGCAAATAAAAACTTCTTGCCGGGTCATGCCCATCGCCTCAATGATTTTCGTAAGAAGTTGACCCGCCCGTCCGATAAAAGGGATACCCTGCTGATCTTCATCGCGTCCCGGCGCCTCGCCGACAAAAACAAGTTGGGCGCGAATATTTCCTGCCCCGAAAACAATTTTGTTCCGGTTCGTGACGAGGGCCGGACACTTCCGGCACTTCAGAACTTTGTCCCGAAGATTCAACATCGCCGTTTTAGTGGATTCGGATGAAGCTGTTTCGTTTGGGGCGGGCTGAGCCAGCTCTCGAGATTCGCGCTTTAAATTTTTTGGGTCTGACGGACTCCGGGTCACTGCGGACGGTTTTAATTCGGGCAAATAAAGGTGTTCAATCCCGTCTTCTTTAAGGGACTTGAGAAAAAAAAGCGAGTCGTCTGTCATATCAAAGTTTTCCGTCCATGACCATTCGGACGAGATTGTCCGCCGCATCGGGGCGGGAGAGTCCGGCGATCGCCCTTTGTTTGCGAACCATCAGGGACGGATCGGAAAGGATCCCCTGCATAATACCGCTAATCTGTGAAGGTTTTTGCAGAAAAAAAGACGCGTCGCTATCTCGGAGAAGTTTCGCGTTGCGTGTCTCTTGTCCCGGAATCGGGGACATCACAACCATGCAAAGATTTTTGGCGAGTGCTTCGCTCGTAGTGGAGCCGCCGGATTTTGCAATCATCAGATCACTCGCCTCCATCAGATCCGGCATGCAATCCACGAAACCAAATATCTTGACGGGGAAATAGTAAATCTTTTCTTCCAGCTTTTTCTTGAGAGATTCGTTTCTTGCGCAAACGACAAAACACTGGACTCGTTCTTTAAAATCATTCAGTCGGTCCAGGATTTCTTCCGTGGGTCCCAGCCCAAAACTGCCGCTCGTCAGAAGCACCGTAAACCGGCCCTGTTCCAGTCCGTATTGTTTCAGTACTTCCAGGCGATTACCGGACGGCTTGAAGGCCGCGCTGACAGGAATGCCACCGGCCGTAATTTTTTCGGGCGGGACTCCGCGTCGAAAAAGCTCGTGTTTTGTCACTTCGGTCATGACCCAGTAATGGTCCGTTCCCGGATTGGTCCAGACTGTGTGCGGAAAAAAATCGGTGATTACCGTCAGTATTTTGGCCTTCAGGCGTCCCCGCACTTTAGCGCGGCCGAGGATTTCCGGCGGCATAAAGTGTGTAGAGATCACGACATCCGGCTGATGATCCAGCAGATTTTTAAGGAGTGGCTTGGCATTGAGGGAATTAGTCAGGGAGCGAAAAGGACGAGCGAGTGAATAGACGAGCGGTCGATCCAGGACTTCATAGCTCCCGCCCCAAAGCGCCGGAGCCCTTCGAACAGCCCAGTGGTAAAAGGGGGCGTAGGTCGCTTTCATTGCGGGGCTGACAAAATCTAGCGCATCCAGAAACCGGATTTCGAGATCATCCCGCCCGACTCGCATCAACGCTTCCTGAATGGCGAGGGCAATTTTTCGGTGCCCTTCCCCGGCCGAAGCGTGAATAATGTCAATCTTCATGGGATCCTCCCAAGTCTGTTTTCCCTTTCGTGTCAGCCTGGACCGAAAGAATACACGCTACCGCCGCGCCGAGGTCATCTACAACATAATCCGGGCGAAGTGCCGGGGTCAGTTTTTTTTCGGTTTCGGCACCGTATCCGGTCCGGACAAGAATCGTCCGCACTCCGAAATTCTTTCCAGCTTCGATATCCGCAGATTTATCACCAACAAAAAACGTCTCACTTTTTTTGAACCGGACTCCCTCCACCGCTTTTTCGAGTAATCCTGTTTTGGGTTTCCGACAGGAACAGTTTCCGTGTTTCGAGTGCGTGCAATAGTGCGCACCTTTAATTCGAACGCCCTGGGTCTTGAGTTCCGCGATCATCTTTTCATGAACGTCCCAGAGTTGCTCGGCCGTAAAAACTCCGTCGCCCACTCCGGCCTGGTT
>CAYULU010000043.1:6397-13000 GCA_964445745.1 uncultured bacterium
TGCGCCAAATGCTCCTTGAGCGCGTCTCGTTGCCCATCCGGAATACGCACCACATAAATATGATACACGTGGCGAGCGCCTGCCACCTGCCGGGGACAAATAACCGGAGTTGGGCTGAGTTGTTCGTCAAACTTCTTGGCCAGGGCGCGCCGCGCCTCATTCAGGGCATCGAGACGATCCAGCTTGATCGAAAGAAACGCCGCCTGGAGGCTGTCCAGCCGACTCGTCCACCCGACTTCATCGTGAACCATTGCGTTCGAAAGCCCCTTCCCGAGATTGCGATACTGGAGGATCCGCCGGTAGATCCCCTCGTTGGCGGTCGTCACAATTCCCCCATCCCCGATCCCGCCAAGATTTTTGGTCGGATAAAAACTGAAGGCTCCGGCGTCTCCCAGGGAGCCGGCCTTTTTCCCGTTCCACAGCGCACCATGCGCCTGGCAAGCGTCTTCGATCACCTTAAGGCGATGGGACTTTGCGATCCGTCCGATCGCATCCATGTCCGCACATTGACCGAAAAGGTGGACCGGGATCACGGCCCGCGTCTTCCGGGAAAGGGCCTTTTGAAGGGATTTTGGATCAAGCGTGAACGAAACCGGATCCACATCCGCGAACACCGGGACGGCCCCGAGGTGAAGGGGTGCGAGCGCGGTCGCCGTAAATGTAAACGACGGAACAATCACTTCATCGCCCGCTTTTACACCCGCCGCTTTCAGGCCGAGAATCAGCGCGTCGGTCCCCGACGAAACTCCCGCGGCGTACGGGGTTCCGATATACCCCGCGTATTTACACTCAAAATCCTTGAGCGCAGGACCAAGAATATAGGCGCCACTTGCGTAAACCTTTTCAAGCGCGGCCATGACCTCGCCTTGCATCGGCTCATGCTGTCGCTTGATGTCGAAGTACGGCAGTTTCGTGAGCGGTAAATTACTTTGTCGCGTTTTGGGTTTTAAGTTCACGGTATTTCGCATAGGTGATGATCTGGTAAGTGGAGTGCATGAACGACATGAAGAAACCGGTGTAGCCATTTTTGATCCCATCCTTTTGGAAATAATATTTGAGAAAACGACTGGCGGCTTTTCGGAGAACGCGCCAGGGCCCGACCTTCCGCCCGTCCTTGATCCATTTTTCAGCCTCGAGGCCGGTCTCGCGATTGAACTTGGCGAGCCACGTCTCCCAGCTCGGGCTGGAATAATGAAGCAAATCCCCTTTGAGAGAACCGCAGGTGCCTTCATAAATCATTCGAGGGTGAACGCGGGCCTCTTCGTATTGGAACTGTCCTTTTTTGAACAGGCGGGTCTTGGGGGCCGGGTAGTACCCGCCACCTTTGATCCAGTCCGTTCCGATGAAAGTTTTTACGGGCATGCAATAGCAGGTGTTCGGGTCGGTCGGGCGATTTGCGACTTCGCCAATCTCACGCGCGAGCTCCGGAGTGATCCGCTCGTCGGCGTCGAGTGAAAAGACCCACGGCTGAGTCGCAAGGCTGTAGGCATAGTTGCGATGACGCCCCTCAACATCCATCGCCCGCTGGAACACTTTGGCGCCGGCCTGTTTTGCAATTTCGACCGTCCGGTCCGTACTCATGTCATCGAGCACGATGATCTCGGCCGCAAACGCGGCGCTCGCGAGGCATTCAGCAAGTCGTTTTTCTTCGTTTTTGGCGATAATGGCAATTGAAACAGGCGCTTTTTCCATAAACTAATTTCCTATCTGGGAGACAAGTCGCGAAAAACAGATCTGTATTCGCTCCCCGTTTTCTATTTCCCGGTTTCTGTCATTTAATACGCGTTTTTGAAAGCAAAGAGGGTCATCACCATGATTTCAATATCGAGTAGTAACGACCAATTTTCCATGTAGTAAAGGTCATATTTGACGCGGTCGTGGATGGACGTGTCACCGCGAAGGCCGTGCACCTGCGCCCAGCCCGTGAGCCCGGATTTAATTTTGTGACGCGCCATGTATCGCGGCACAACTTCCCGGAACTGATTGACGAAGTGCGGACGCTCCGGACGGGGTCCGACCAGACTCATGTCACCCCGGATAATGTTCCAAAGTTGCGGGACTTCGTCAAGATTGGTGCGCCGGAGAAATTCTCCGAGGCGGGTCCTGCGCGCGTCATTTTTTTTCGCCCACACCGGGCCCGTTTCTTTTTCGGCATCGACTTTCATCGTGCGAAACTTCAAAAGGCCGAACGTTCTTCCGTCGCGACCGATCCTCTCCTGCCGGTAAAAAACCGGTCCGCGGTCCGTAATCTTGATCAATGCGGCAATTCCCGTCCCGAACGGAAGAAACACAAGCCCGGCGGCGGCCGCGAGGACAAGATCAAAGGATCGTTTCACAAACCGGTTCCACAGATCATCCAGCGGAAGCGGCTTGAACCCGAGGAGCGGAATATTGCTGATGTACTCCACCCCCACATTTTGCGCGATCAATCCGTGGGTGTCCGCGCCAATTTTAAATTCGATCATCCGGTCCTCGCACGTGACCACCAGTTCCGTGACCGTCTCGCGCGAAAAATCAGGATCGAGAAGAACCACCCGGCCCGGCTGCAGCTTGTCGATCCAGGCCTCCCAATCCGAGGTCAGCCCCACGATCGACACATCCTCCAGATGCTTGCCGATATTCGCAGGGTCCCGCGTCAAAACTCCCACGATCTCAAGTCCGTAATGAGGGTTATTCTGCGCCCATCGGATAAGTTCGTGAGCGTTTTGTCCCGCTCCGATAATGAGAACTTCCGTGATGTCTTTTTTCTGCCGCCTGCGCACATACTCCCACTGGATCACTCCATACCGGCCGGCGCTAATCAGCACACACGCAAAAAACCAGAGGATCAACAGACCCAGCCGCGAATACGTATAGTCACGGTAAAAAAATGTGGCGGCGGTCAGCACGATGACCGCGTACGTCACGGATTTAATCACGAGAAAAATTTCCTCAATCCGCCGAACGTGCCGCGTCGGCTCGTACAACCGGGCCTCCCTGAAAAACCAGAGAAAAACCGGGACAATTACAAAAAGCACGTGGGAATACGCCAGAATCCCGGGGACCCCTCGGTCCGTCGGCAGGACCCACAAAAAGCGGACAAAGTAGGCCGCAAGAAAACTCAGGATGATCATGGCGACATCGACCAGAACAGCCCCCAAAATTCTCTTACGTGAATACGCGGTTCTCATAAGCTCTTCCGTGTGTGAAGGTAACGGGAATGAACAATCTGCCTTATTTTATCCAAAAACGCGTTTCTTCCAAACGATTCTATGCGTTCCCGGGTCAAGACCGGATCCGGCTCGTGGGTCTCAAATCGCAAGATCGCGTCTTCCAGGGAATCGGTCGTCTGCTCATCAAAAAAAACTCCGGTCTTGACCGTCTCGAGCGAACCGCCCCGCCCGAACGCAATAACGGGAGTCCCACAGGATTGCGCCTCCACCGGCACGATCCCGAAATCTTCCTCGGCCGGAAAAATGAGCGCACGGGCCCCGCCGTAAAGCGTTCGAAGCTCCTCATCCTTCACAGCACCCAGAAAAAAAATCCGCTCGCTTTTTTTCATCGCCCGGTACGCCCGTTCCATCGGCCCCGAACCGACAATCAAAAGTTTTCGATCCAGACGGTTAAACACCTCGATGACAAGGTCCAGCCGCTTGTACGGCACAAAATGTGAAACCGCCAGATAGTAATCCTCCCGAACCGCCGAGGGGGTGTAAAAAAGGGTTTCAACCGGAGGGTGAACCACCAGGGCGTCCCGTTTATAAAGACGGCGGATCCGGTCCTTCACGCAGTCGGAGTTTGCGATAAACAAATCCACGCCCGGATTCACGGCAAGGTCCCACGCGCGAAGCCCGTCAAGAACCCACCCGATCAGCCAGCGGACGGGCCCAGGGTAACGGTCAAAATAAACGTCCTCAAATCCCCAGAGATACCGCGCGGGCGTATGACAATAACAAATGTGAACGGATCCCGCCGGCTTGCGGATCCCTTTTGCCACACAGTGAGAACTCGAAATAACGACATCCGCCGAATCAATTTTCAGGGAGCGGATCGCGAGCGGCAGGATCGGAAGAAGCCAGCGGTAATAATACCGGATACCCGGGAGATACTGAAGGAATGAATTCCGGATCCTGAGCCGCCGTAAATTGGGACTTAACCGTTCAGGATCCGAAAAAAGCGTGTAGAGTGTCGCCTCGGGAAAAATCTCGGCAAGCGCGTCCAGAACCTTTTCCCCGCCCCGCATGTGGATCGTCCAGTCGTGGACCAGGGCAACGTTCATCATTGGTCGCCCAGTGTCTGCCGGTAAACCGCGGCGGTTTGACGGGCTGTCTCGGCCCAGTTGAAAATTTTGACGCGCTCAAATCCCCGGGTCTTCAAATCGGCCCGCACCCCGGCATGGGTCTCAACCTTGATCAATGCCTCCGCCATTTCATCCGCAGACCGCGGATCCACAAGGATCGCCGCATCTCCCGCCACCTCGGCCAGCGACGCGGCCCGGCTGGAAATCACGGGGGTTCCGCACTTCATGGCCTCAAGCAGTGTCAATCCAAACCCTTCATAAAGCGACGGATGCACCAGGGCAGTTGCTCGATTATAAAGCGTCAGCAGTTCCGGAAATTCAATCTCCGGAATGTAGATCAGACCCGGCTCCGTCTCAAGATCCCGGAGCGCCTCGTAGCCTTTCGGATACCGCCGGTCCTTTCGTCCGACCAGCACCAGCGCGGATCTCAGCCGATGGGCCGCTTTCATTTTTTTAAAAAGGTCGACAAGCCAGAGCACATTCTTATGGGGCTTCATGAGACCTACGTATAAAAAAAAGTCCCCCGGAATCCGGTATTTTTCACTCACCGTCCTAAATCGGGTCGAAAGTTCTTCCGCCTCCATGGGGCGATACGCGCTTCCGACGCCTTCGTAAATCACCGTGATTTTTTCGGCAGGGGCGCCAAACGTCTCGATCAGATCTTTTTTCGTATGTTCCGAGACCGCAATGATGTGGTCCGAAATTCGAACTGCCCGGTTCAGCATGAAACCAGCATAAGCCGTCTGGACGGGACCAAGAAACTGCTTTCTGAAAATCCAGTGGATGATATCGTGGAGGGTCACGACCAGTTTTGTCTTGCCCTTGAAAAGCGGCACATTGTAATGCGGTGCATGCCAGAGATCACACTGATGCAAGAGGGATGGATACCGCGCCTGTTCCCCGAATGAGTAAATCGGAGCGTCAAAGGCGCGAATCTTTTTTTCTGAAAATGCCATGGGACTGGCCGGATCACCGAACAAAACGGGCCACTCCTCCGGAGAAATGCCGGCCTGATGAAACCCTTCCAGGAGCCCGCGCAGATACGTCCCGATCCCCGAGTATCGCAACATCCTGATATCAAGTCCTGCACGGGTGATCATGGGACGGGTCAACGATTCTTGAACTTTTTCAAGACACCCTCAACCGCATCATACACCTGATCCACACTGATCTCATCCATACAGGGATGGCCTTCCACCGGACACACCCGCAGGCCGCAAGGGGCGCACGGAACTTCGTGCTGAAGGATGTGAAGACGCTCGGTCCAGGGGTACCAGAAACGGATGTCATTCGTACCGCTTGCAAGGAGGATGATCTCGAGACCATGAGCGGCCGCGATGTGAGCCGGTCCTGAGTCGCCGCCGACATACAGGTCGCAGACATCGAAGAGAATCGGGAGATCCTCGATTCGGGTTCTCCCCCGCAAATCAACCAGGTGAGCCGTATTCAGTTTCAGGTCCGACAAAAGTTCGCGCTCGGATTCGGTGCCGATTAAAATTATCTGGGCCTGGTCCCCGGAATCCAGCTGATGAATGAGGGCACGGTAATCATCCGTTTCCCACCGTTTCGCCGCGGTCCCCGCGCCCATGTGGATCACCACTCTCGGCAGATCGGTCGCGAGTGGGATTTCCCCTATGTTTTTCCAGAAGGCGGCCGAGCGTTCCCTCGAATATTCAAAAGGAAGGAGCTTGTTATCCTGCGGCACCTGGAAAGACCTGAGCAAACTCAAATTGAGCAGTACCTGATGGACTGAATCGTCGTAAGGCGTATTTTCCGTCAACAAATATCCCCCGCCCGTCACTCCAAACCCGTAACGGTGCGGAATATGACAAAGGACCATCAACAGGATATGGCGAACGTCACCCCGAAAATCAAACGCCATATCATAACCGATCTTGGTCAGAAAACGTTTGAGCCGCCAGAACTCCCGCCACTTCGTCCCGAAGTCCTTCCCCGGCGAAAACCAGCCCTGGTGAATTTTAAGTACCTGATGAAACTCACTTGAATCCTCAAAGAGCGGCGCAATCCCCTCGTCCACCAACAGGTCGATTTCGGCATGCGGAAACTTTTTATGCAAATTTCGAATCGCGGGGCGGGTCATCACCACATCCCCGATATGATCGGCGCGTATCACAAGGATTTTCTTGATATCGTTGACCTCCGGCGCCTTCACAAATTTTCGGATCAGAAAAAAAACAGCTCCGCCCAAAGCATCAAACGCACCGGCTAAAAATCGCTTCCACCCAAGCTTGTAGTGATAGGGGCTTTTCATAATAGTTTCAATACTCCTACATCCTTCGCCTTTTTGCAAACAAAGAAACGTC
>CAYULU010000044.1:0-12716 GCA_964445745.1 uncultured bacterium
CAACTCATTCTAAAGCTATGAGCGATCTGTATAAAAGTATAGATGTTAAAGGTAAATCCACTTCACTGGTTAATGTTTCCCAAGAGTATTCTTCTTCGTATTTTATTTTGTTCAGCATTCCTAAAATTACGATAACGGCGGATGTCATTGAATTTAACCGATAACACCTGTTTTCTTTTTTGGGTCGGGCCCCACCACAACCCTCGACTTTTGTGTTAGGGGGTGCTATATTTCTGAAGGCTCAGATGGGGGTTGATGCGTTTGGCCAGAACGGCGGTCTTACCTCCCAACCAGATCTGGGCCTCTTTTTCGGGCTCAAGTTTTGGCTGATGCTCTTGGCAGTTTCAGCGTCCAAGTTACCTAGCCATCGTTGAGCCTTTTTTTTGCCTAAATTTTGCCTAGTTTGCGACTAAAGCGGTCATTTTAAAAGCATGTCAATCTAAAAATCGCTAATTCGTAAACATTTTTGGGCAAATGATTTAGCTGTAACTTATTGAAAATAAAAGACTTGTAGCTATCGACGCTTGGGGTGCGTGCGGTCGGAGGTTCAAATCCTCTCGCCCCGATTGTCATGTGTGGGTGGGGAATAGGCGAAATGCCATTCCCCCCTATACAGAAGACTCGCAAGCTGTTGTTCTCCTTTCCGAATTCCATTCCAGCCTTTTCTAGGCTCTTTACTCAAAAGCGGTAGTGGTACCCAATTTGGTACCCGAAATGAGGAAAGAGAGGCTGTTATGGCTCACGCCTACAAAATCAAGCGTGGCCGGGTCTGGTATGCCCGGTATTACGATAAGTGCGGAAGAAGGCAATGGAAGTCCCTCAACACCACCTCAAGTGAAATAGCCCAGAAGAAGCTTGCCGACCTGATTGAAGCAATCGAGAAACAGGAACTTGGTTGGAAATTCAACCCTAAGCCCATTTCGGAGTATCTCGCCGAACATTTGGCCGTTTGCGGGGTCGAACATTCTCCCAAGACTCACCGGGTTGAGAAGCAAGTCCTGAATGACTTCATTGCTTTTGCACGAGCAGAGTTTCTGCATCAAATTTCTGCCGACAGGGTTGAGGCTTACAAGGTCAAGAGGTCGGCAGACGTCAGTTCTTCCACCGTCAATCGTTCAATAACTATTATTAAGGCCTTTCTGAATCGAGCGGTTCAGCTTGGTTATATTGAGCGAAATCCTGCCCAGTACGTGAAGCGGCTCAAAGAGAAACAACAACAGATTAAATATTTGAGTGACGACGAGGTCAAAAAGCTTCTCAATGTGTGTTCTCCACGAGTCGGGAAGATGGTTACGGTCTTTCTGTTGACGGGACTCAGGCTCGGAGAATTGGCCCATTTGCGTTGGAAGGATGTGGATAACCGTCACAATGCCCTTCACGTCCAGAATCAGGAGAATTGGTCCACGAAGAACTATAAACCCAGGGTCATTCCGATGCATCCTGCGGTGATGGGCGTCTTTCAATCCATCCCTGAAGGAAAGCCGGACGATTATATCTTTGCCACACGAACGGGCAAGACGGCGGAGAGCTATATCCGATGGGAAATTCTGGGCTACGCTAGAAAGGCGGAAGTTCACGCCAATGTCAAAATGTTCAGAGCTACTTTTGCAAGTAACCTGGTGATGAGCGGTGTTGATATTTACACAGTCTCAAAATTGCTCGGGCATCACGACGTCAAGATAACCGAGAAACATTACGCTCATTTGACCCCGGATTTCTTGAATCAGTCGGTTTCAAGACTGAAGGTCCCGCCAAGCCGAACTCCGCAGTTGACGGGTTAGCCCTAACCCTTTACACTTATCAACAAATGTAAAGGAATCGGGACGGTGTCCTATGGGTGTAAAGGGTAAGGAACTACTGGCATTTTTTAAGCGGCATGGCGGAGTCGTCCAGTATGCGGCGATTCTAAAGGCCGGTTTCCACAAAGGAAACCTGAAGGCTCTCGTTGCTTCCGGGCACGTTCAAAAACTGGACCGGGCGGTCTACAAACTTGCCGAACTAGACGACCTTGCTAACCCCGACCTAGTCATTGCCACTATAAGAGCCCCAAAAGGGGTTGTGTGTCTTCTGTCCGCTCTCGCATATTATGAGGTCACCGACGAAATCCCTCGCAACGTGGACCTTGCCATCCCACGGGGTGCTCATGCCAACAAAATCGACCATCCTCCGGTGAAGTATTATCGCTTCACCCCGGCCGCCTGGAAGGCGGGCATTGAGACGCAGAAGATTGCGGGGCAGGAGGTCAGAATTTACAGTCTGGCTAAGACCATTGCAGACTGTTTTAAGTTCAGAAATAAAATCGGCTCCGATGTTGCCCTCGCCGCACTCAAGACCGCTTTGGCCGAAAAGAAGGTCTCTCCAAAAGAAATCATGCGATACGCCAAGACTGGCCGTGTTGTGAACGTAATAAAACCCACCCTAGAATCCCTGATATGACGTCTACGGAAAGCCCAGAGCCCAAGAACATCGAAGCGTCGGTACGCGCCCGGCTTCTGAACAAGGCGAAAGAGACGAACCGACCTTTTGCCGAGGTCTTTCAATACTACGGGATGGAGCGATTCCTTTACCGGTTGAGTAAATCGAAACACGCCGACATTTTTATTCTGAAGGGGGCTTTGATGTTCAAGGCCTGGTTGGTCCCGGAGATGCGGACGACCCGGGATATCGACTTCCTGGGCCGTTTTGACAATGAAATCGCCAAACTGGAAGGCATTATCAAGGAAATATGTCTCACCAAAGTCCCGGCGGACGGTCTTTCCTTTGACCCCACGACCGTGAAGGGGGAGCGAATCAAAGAAGATGCGGATTATGAAGGCATCCGGGTCAAATTCCGAGGGCTTCTCGGAAAAGCCAGGATTCCCATGCAAGTCGACATCGGGTTCGGAGACGTTATCTTTCCCAAGGCGAAGGCGATTGACTATCCTGCCATTCTCGATTTTCCGAAGCCTCACCTGAAGGGGTACACAGGCGAGAGCGTGGTCGCCGAAAAATTTGAGGCCATGGTTAAACTTGGGCTCCTCAACAGCCGCATGAAGGACTTTTTTGATATCTGGCTTATGACCCGCCAGTTCGATTTCAAGGGAGAAGAACTGGCCCAGGCCATTCGCCGGACCTTTGAGCATAGGAAGACTGGCCTTCCGGTAAAGCCGCCATTTTTTGCGGAAGAAATCTATGACAAGTTATCGGACCGACAGACGCTTTGGAACGCTTTCCTGAAGAAAACTGAAATCAAACACGCGCCTGACCATTTGAGCGAAGTTGCCAAGGCCATTGAAGCTTTTCTCGATGGACCGATAGCCTTCATCAATGGCTCGCAAAAGACCGTTGGTGACTGGAAAGCGCCTGGCTCGTGGCAGAGGACGTGGTAAATGGTTGAAGAAAAGAAAATTCTTCTTAAGGATTTGCTGACGGAAGCAGGAAAACAATTACGACAAGATTTTGAAGAAATAAGAAAGAGTAATCCACACTCTGGCGAAAGCGGTGCAGAAGTCGAGCTTATTTTGAAGGAGTTTCTTAAAGGACGATTACCAAGGAGATTCGATGTTGAAAGCGGTTTGGTGGTTGGGGTTGATGGAGAAATTAGCGCTCAAACGGACTTGATAGTTTTTGATGCCTTAAACAGTCCGGTTTATCGAAAAGGGTCGCGGCTTCATATAATTCCTCGCGATAATGTGGCGGCTGTTGTGGAGGTTAAATCAAAATTAAATAAAGCCGAACTAGAAGATGCTGCCGCAAAAATAGCTTCTGTGAAATCCATACAAGCGTCACCGATAACGGTCGCAGACCAACCGGTCAATTTCAGCAACATGATTATGACGCGAACTTTTGGATGCGTCTTCGCTTTCGACTCATATACTTCCCTGGAAACTCTGGCCGAGAATCTTAAAGAGATTAACTCAAAGTACGACTCGAAACATTGGATAGATTGTGTAATCGTTTTGGACAAAGGTATCCTTGGGTACATGGTTCAATTACCTTTCAAAAATGAAATGCCGGGGTGGTTAGGTGGAGCTTGTAGCGACGATTTTATAATCCCGCCTTTTTATGTTCATCTGGTTAAGCAAGATGTGGGTGACTTGGCTTTGAACCAGTTCTTCGTAAAGCTGATGTCCCAACTGACCTTTTTTAGGAAACGCTCTACGATTCCGTTTGAGGCGGCCTTGGGAAAGGAAACGCTTGAGTGTATGACGATACAGGGCTATCAATACAATTTGAAAGGCCAACTGATTCATGCTCAAGAAACTCACCAGGCTGGTAAGTTTCAAAATCCTAAGATACGTTTTAATCTTTACGCGAAAAAAGACGGTATATTCAAAGGACAAGTTTGTCTATTGCCTTGGCAAGATGGCGCTACGATTACCTGCTCGGTGAATTTCCCCCCGGCGATTATTTTTCGCCACTATTTTTCAGCATTAAATCTCAAAGGAAATTTTATACAAGGCGCTAAGGATGAGAATATGTGGTATTCATCCGTTCACGACATAAAGGACGATGACTTCATAAGACTATCTAGTGCTATCCACCCCGATATTATTTCGGTGCGCGATGGAGATGATGATTTGCCGCCTCCCGGAAGAATAGATGTTGCGTCCATAATAAGTGGTAAGGGGTTTCAAAAATGAATGGTAATTGGAATGAAGCTAAAACCCGCAAGGAATTGATTGATAAGCTCCTGAAGAAGGATAACTGGGGGCCCATTGTGCCCTTTGAGGAGGGCAAGAAATACTTCCAAGGAGCGGTCGAGGAATTCCCGACCACCTCAGGCCCGGCGGACTATGCCCTGTTCAACAAAGGCCGAATTATCGCCGTGGTCGAGGGCAAGAAGGTTGCCGTGGGACCTCAAAACGTGCTTCAACAGGCCGAGAGATATGCCCGAGACATCCGGGGCACAGAATTCAACTACGGAGAGCATCATCTCCCGTTTATCTATTCCACGAACGGGGTCAACATCTGGTTTAAGGACCTGCGTCATCCTCTGAATCGTTCGCGCGAAGTCGCGGATTTCCATACCGCCGATGCCATGGAGGAGATGCTTGACAAGGACGAAGAAGCGGCCGCCAAGTGGCTCCAAGAACATCCGGTGGATAACAAATATCTCCGACCCTACCAGATAGAAGCGATTCAAGCGACCGAGAAGGCCATGCTCGACCGGAAGCGGAATATGCTGATTGCCATGGCCACCGGCACAGGCAAAACTTTCACGACCGCGAACCTGATTTACCGGCTCATGAAATCAGGATACGCCAAGCGCATCCTCTTTCTGGTCGACCGCAAGGCATTGGCCGCGCAAGCGGTCACGGCTCTGGCGAGTTTTGAACCGGAGCCCGGCCTCAAGTTCGACAAAATTTATGAGACATACAGCCAGAAATTCCGCAAAGAAGATTTCGAGGAAGGAAGTGTTTACGACCCCAAAGTGCTTCCGAACGAATATCTCACAGACCCCAAGAGCCGCGATGCTTTCGTCTACGTCTGCACGATTCAGCGCATGAGAATCAATCTTTTCGGCAAGGAGGGGCTCTTTGGGACTGCTCTGAGAGAGGAAGAAGATGCCGAGACGCTCGATATCCCCATCAACGCTTTTGATGTCATCATCGCGGATGAATGTCACCGGGGCTACACGTCCTCCGAAGAAAGCAAGTGGCGTGAGGTCCTGAACCATTTTGATGCGGCCCGGGTCGGCCTGACCGCAACTCCGGCCGCGCACACGACCGCGTTCTTCAAAGAGATTGTCTATCGCTATGATTATGAACGGGCCGTCCGGGAAAACTTTCTCGTGGACTATGACGGCATCGCCATCCAGTCAGACATCACCATCAACGGGACATTCCTCAAGCCCGGCGAGGAAGTCGGTGTCAGAGATACGACGACCGGTCAGCTTGAATTCGATACCCTCGAAGACGAGCGACAACTGGCTCCTGCTTCTAACGAATCCGAATGGACCGCGCCGGACAGGAACCGGAAAATCATTCAGGAACTCAAAACATATTTCCTCAAACAGGAAGAAGAACACGGGAACTTTCCGAAGACCCTGATTTTTGCTGACAACGACCTGCCTCACACGTCTCATTGCGATATTCTGGTCGATATGCTCCGAGATGCGTTTGGCCGCGGAGATGCGTTCGTTCAGAAGATAACTGGAAGCCCCACCGTGGACCGGCCGCTCCAAAGGATTCGGGAGTTCAGGAACCGGACGAATCCCGGCATTGTGGTCACGGTCGATATGCTCTCCACCGGCGTGGACGTTCCCAAGATTGAAAATATCGTCTTCCTTCGCGCGGTGAAATCGAGAATCCTGTTCGAGCAAATGATGGGCCGCGGAACACGGCTTTGCCCTGAAATCAACAAGACCCATTTCACGGTTTTTGACTGCTTCAACGGGACACTCCTCGAATACTTCAAGAGCACGACGAGCATCACCGCAGAAGCTCCGGCGAAATTGTCCCTGACCCTGCCTGAAATCATCGAGCGGATAGCGAACAATCAGGACCGCGAATACAACATTAACGTCGTGAGCAAGAGACTCCTCCGCATCTCGAAGAACATCACTCTCGAAAGCCGGAGGCAGTTCAATGCGATTCTGAAAATGGATATCGCGGATTTTGCCACCGGACTCAAGCAGAGTCTCGACCGTAACTGGTCCGGGACCATGAAAATCCTTCAGGATAAGACCTTTCTCGACCTTTGTGAGAACTACGAATGCCCCAAGCGGACCTACCTTGAAGCGATTACTGCCGTTGATAGTGTCACTTCGCGCCTTTTGTTCAGGGCCGTGGATGGTGGAGGGTTGAAACCCCCGGATTACATCAAAATGTTTGAGGAATATATTCGGACGAATCCCGACCACATTCAGGCACTCGAAATCCTCCTGAATCGGCCCAAAGATTTCCATACGGGCGAATTGAAGGATTTGAGGCAGAAGCTAGAGATGGCCCCTTCCGAGATGAGGGATAGATTTACAGAGCCGAACCTCAGACGGGCTTACAACAAGGAACTCGCGGACATCATTTCCCTCATCAAACACGCGGCTGAAGGCGAAGAACTGATGACGGCCGAGACCCGAGTCCAGAAGGCCTTCGAGAAGGTCAGGCGGGGCCGGTATTTCACGAATGACCAAGAGAAGTGGTTGGACCTCATCAAGATACACATGGTGGCGAATCTTCTTCTCGAAAAGGACGACTTCGATTTCTCTCCCATCTTCGCGCGAAGTGGTGGGAACTATAACACGCTTAACAAAATATTCGACGGAGAACTGGACAAGATTATCAATGAACTCAATGAGGCGGTGCTTGTATGAGCGATGTAGTCGGAAAACTGTGGGGATTCTGCAATACTTTGAGGCATGACGGGGTCGACTACGGAGACTACATCGAGCAGTTGACCTATCTCCTCTTTCTCAAGATGGCCGAGGAGAAAGGGGCCGAGATACCGAAAGAATATGCGTGGAGGGTCCTGCGTGAGAAGTCCGGGACCGACCTCACGGACTTCTATGTCGATGCCCTGAGAGGTCTAGGAAAGCAGAAAGGCACACTTGGAGACATTTACGGCGGAGCCATTTCCCGTTTCGCTAACCCCGTGAACCTGAAGCATCTCGTCAATCTCATCGACGAAATCGAATGGACCTCGCTCAATGTCGACGTGAAAGCCGCGGCTTATGAAGGATTGCTTGAGAAATCGGCCTCCGAAGGCAAGAAGGGGGCGGGGCAATTTTTCACGCCTCGAATCCTGATTCAAACAATTGTTCGGTGCATGAAACCGGACCCGGTCAAGGTTAAGGATTTCACAATTCACGACCCGGCCACAGGGACCGGCGGCTTCTTGGTCTGTGCCTATGAATGGCTCATTGCCCAGACGAAGGGAGGGCTTGAGCGCGAAGATGCCAAACGAATCCTGCACAAGACCTACTCAGGAACCGAACTGGTGGCCAGACCCCGGAGGTTGTGTCTGATGAATCTCTACCTTCATGGCATCCACGGCGATATCTATCTGGGCGATTCAATTTATGAACCGCTCAAGGGCGAACGATACAGTTGCGTTTTGACAAATCCGCCTTTCGGGACTAAGGGAGCAAATCAAGCTCCAACCCGAGATGATTTCACAATTACAACGAGTAACAAACAGCTCAACTTCGTTCAACACGTCGTCAATATCCTGAAGCCCGGAGGCCGGGCGGCCATTGTATTGCCAGATGGTGTCTTATCTTCAGGAAATAAGGTGTTTAAGCTCCTCATGGAAGATTGCAATTTGCACACGATTTTGAGATTACCGATAGGAACATTTACGCCTTATTCGCAAGGGGTCAAGGCCAACGTTATTTTTTTTGAAAAAGGTCGAAAAACTGAAAATTTATGGATTTACGATGCACGCACTAATATCCCGAAAGTGACGAAAAAGGACCGGCCTTTAACAATGGAATATTTTAAGGAATTCGAGGAATGTTATGGCAAAAATCCCAATGGATTATCTGAAAGAACTGAGGGGGAAAGATTTAAGAAATTCAGCATCATAGAAGTTGCGAACAGGAACTACGATATCGACATCTTTTGGTTGAAGGATAGCTCTATTGAAGATGAATTTGAGCCGCCCGAAGTCATTATAAAGGCCGTTACGGAGAGCGAGGACAGAATCCACGCAATCATACGACAAATTACCCAAGCAGTAGAAAAAATGGATGAAGACTCTGGTGAATGGGAAATAAAGGAAATGAAGGATGTAGCGGATATCATCATGGGGCAGTCTCCATCGTCCAAAACTTATAATACAAGTGGCGAGGGACTTCCGTTCTATCAGGGAAAAAAAGAGTTTGGTGAAGTTTACCCAACCACGAAGTATTGGTGCTCTCAACCCTCCAAGATTGCCCAAAAGGGGGATATATTATTGTCTGTTCGTGCTCCAGTGGGGCCGATAAATCTTGCGAAAGAAAAGTGCTGCATTGGTCGCGGTTTAGCGGCATTGCGCCCTAAGCCGTTGTTGGATGCAGAATACTTCTATCATTTTATGAAATTCGTGCAGATTAAATTGATGTCTGCCGGGAGAGGTTCGACTTTTAATGCGATAAAAAGGAACGACGTACAAAAAATAATGGTTTCTTATCCGAAGAAATTGAATGAGCAGAAGAAGATGATAATACGGATAAAGGACATCTTGAATAATAGCACCGACATTTCAGCTCAAAGCGAAACTCTGAGTAAAAATTTATTACGCTTTCAAAAATCAGTGCTTACCAAGCTTTTCAAGCAGGAGTAACCCGTAGCAGAAATGTCGCATTGACGGATAATATTTTATGCCAAAAAATTCTATACATCATGCTTCTTTGCATCCACTAGATTCCGATACGCGAACCTTTGGCTGTCGGCACACAAATCCCGACATTTGCGCGAACAATGCTTTGCTAAAGGTCTGCGCTTTGGTCCGAAAAGATAAAATGTGTCTTTTCCCGCCGCGAACTTGGCCAAAGCAGTTCCAAAAACTTAGGAAAAAGACACAATGAATTTTTCAATGAGACAATTTTTCGACATGAAGGAAACTTAAAATTGTTTGACCTTGGGGGTAGAAAGTGGCGGTTCGAGCGTTTCTGAGTTTTGTCGAAGAAGATTTAACGTATGTGAATCTGTTTCGCGCACAGGCGAAAAATGAGTATTCAAATTTAGAGTTTGACGACTACTCGGTCAA
The DNA here is from genome assembly GCA_964445745.1 of uncultured bacterium. Classification (GTDB taxonomy): domain Bacteria; phylum Omnitrophota; class Omnitrophia; order Omnitrophales; family Aquincolibacteriaceae; genus UBA1443. The sequence continues at coordinate 9,670 of CAYULU010000044.1, forward strand.
AGAACCGATTAACAGTTACAATTCGGATTACATCAAACAACAAATTACGGCGAAGATTAAGTATGCCACGTTAACAGTCTGTCTTTATGGGCCGACCACGCATAGCAGTCCATGGGTTAACTGGGAATTAAATAAGACGCTTGAAATGGGAAAGCCCATCATGGGAGTGTGGCTTTATGACGACGGTCGAATTCAATACTATCCCGGACCGTTGCAGAATTGGCCGCGGGTTGGTTGGGAACATAACAAGATTATGACGGCGATGAATAGTCTGATAACGAAATAGCCAGACCGGAGGGGGAAGATGACAGACCAAGAATTCCAACAGTATCGAGACGGCCGATATCAAGAGGCCTTAAAATTTTATGATGACCGGTCACAGAGCAATAAGTTCTGGCATCGGTTCTGCTCTATTTACATTCTACTCGTATCGGTTGCTATCACACCGATTCTGACCCTGATTCCAAACCCTCTTTGGGGAATCATTGATGGGAAGACGTTGGCGGCAATTCTTGCTCCGACCGTCGCTCTTGTCTCTGCGCTATCAAATCATTTTAGATGTCACGAAAACTGGTTGCGCTATCGCTCCACGTGGGACGCCTTGAAACATGAGCTTCCTCACCGCGATGCGTCTGCCGGTCCTTACAAGGGAAGCCCGAACCGGAACTCCTTGTTCGTCGAACGAGTGGAAGACATTATCGGGAATGAAGGAATGGATTGGCTCTCATGTCACGCCAAGAAAGATTCAGTAGGCCCCGCCCACTAATAAACCCGCCGAAGCATTGCTGAAACGAATTCGTGATGTGAAGGAGACAGATACCTGCCGTCCACGTTCAAAAGCTTTTCGGAAGTAAAAAAGACCTTCTAGCCTCCGCTCTGACCTTTCATCGTCTCCCACTATCACGCCATAGCCTTCCGAGAGAGATTTATTGTCTGGAATAAAAAATATATTTTTATGCTCATAACTAGCTTTAGCGCAATGAGTTGTGAAAAATATGGTGCCCCTTGTAGGGTTTCCTCGGGTAAGAAAAACAATCAAATCGCTATAATGTAAAGTGGGGCGATATTGCCTCGACAACAAAAAAATCAAAATAGAGGTGAGACGTGAAAAATCTTTACACAGATTGCGGGTCAATGGGCTTAGCAGGGACCTTACGGACGATGTTTAACGAGGGAAAGGCAAAGTCGTTGGAAGATGTTCGCCGTGAACTTAAGGCTTCGATAGGGTTGGATTTCGAGGAATTGAGCCTCGTTTTAGTCATGAAGAAAAGTGGGGAGGAGGCGAAGTTCTTAACATTGGACTGGGTAACGCTGATGTCCCCGAAGATAAAGAAATAGGAAGCATCTTTTTGAGCTCATTTCTCACAACCCATTCAAAATAAATGGGTTGTGAGAAATGGACGTGTTGTGAAGTGTTGTAAGTCTATGGGGGGGAGGAATCACGATGGGTGAAGAAACGATGGCCAAGGTTCCAAGGCATTACCTGGATGCTATGTTCATGCACCGGGATACGCTGATAAGGTTTCAATCGGGCTTATTGGCAGAGGGGAAAAAGCAACCCCTCCCGGACGACCTAGGTGCTCGACTCGACCAGGTGACTATGCTTATACCTGATTTCCGGGGTCTGCGTCTCGACTCGTGGGAAAAGAGGGTGGTTTGTGGCTGTTATTGTCACATCGCCCGACAGAACACCTCCGAGGTGCGCCCATTCATCCTTTTGAATAATCGGAGTGCGCTTTATGAGGAGGTGTTGGAAAAGGACAGGCGGGGCAGGTTCCGGGGCAGGGAAAGGCAGCTTGTCAATCAGGCACTCAGAAAACTTCAGCAGACTGTTCAACAAATCGTCTTTATCGGGCAGGTCGGTGGACGACGTAAGATTGTAGCGGTTCAGGCACCGCTCATTCGGGAAATCAGTTACAGTTTCGTCCCGCCCGATGGTTGTGGAACGGTCAGGAGTACCCTGGCCAAAGGGAAAATCTTGATAGAGTTCCACCCCGTTATTTTCAAAGGGCTTGTTGATAATTGGAGGCTAATCCCAAAAAATCTATCCAAAGAAATCCATCAAGTCTGTCCTGATATTCCAAAAGTGACAGCCCTCATGGAGGACTTCATCTTGTTCTTGCACAAACATTCGTCGAGAACGGCAGAGGTGAGACGCCGGAGGAGCACTCTTGCCAAGGAGCTCAAGATAGAACCTCAATATCTCAAAAACCCTAAGCGTACTAATGAAAGCCTCTGTCGGGCGTTTGAGACCGCGAGGCGCACAGGGTACCTAACAGAATACCGCCTTGACCAACAAGGATGGGATGGGTTGGTGGATGTTTTCCTCCTGAATCCTGCCAAGTTTGAACATCTGAAACGGAGACTTGAAAGCAGGCCCACATCGGGGGAGATTTCGCCCCTTTCAGGGGGAAACGCGCCCTCTCTTGGGGAAAGCCAGGAACTAACCTTATGAGGATGAAGAAGTTATGAAAGAATTTTCCACTAAGAACTTTAATAAATCTATATCCCTGACCTGTACAGGTCAGGGATTGAGTGAGTTGCTATGAGTGAAAAAATCATACAAGATACTCTTTGGGAGAAACGGCTTGAAGTTGAAGGCCGTTCACAGGTTCCTCTCTCAAGCTATCTCCAAGAGAAATATGAGCGTGAGAAACAGAGGGGAACCCTTCAATCTCTGGGCTATCCTCTCAAGAAATTCAAGCGGTTAGCGACAAATATCGACGGTATACAGCCGGGTTTTTACGTTGTTTCCGCCGAAACAAATGTGGGAAAGACGGCGTTCCTGACAAATCTTTTCCTCGATATTCTGGATGAGAACATCGAAGTCCAAGGTCTTTATTGCTCCCTAGACGACTCAAGAGACGTGATTATCAATCGTTTCATCGGTATCAGGACAGGATTAAACCTCAACCAGATTCAACGGCGTCAGAGCGACCCAAAGGACCAGGAGACAATCGGTCAATGCTATCAGCATCTCATCGACCTCCATTGAGCCTACCCCCGAAAACGCTACCAGGTATAATTAGAGTCTTTGAAGGGTTACA
>CAYULU010000045.1:0-11929 GCA_964445745.1 uncultured bacterium
TTCCGGGGCATCGGCAGTAATCTCCTAGTACGTTATGACACTTGAAATTGGGAGTTACCTTTCAATTTCAAGCGGTTGTCAGTACAGTACCACTTACCCATAAATTCAAATGTTATAAGGTACTAATATACTCTTTAATTCCCGGACAGACAGAATGGATGGGGACACGATTCCCTGTTGTGAGCAAAGTATTTTGCTTCAAAGCCCGGCCCTTTCTTACGGTTCCTCATGCGTGATGGCGTGATTTGAGGTATAATGCGCGCCCTGACGCTTGCAGAATCAATCTTAAATGGGCCTATTTCGGGAACAGACCAGATTCAAAAAGGATATTCCATGAATAAAAAACATTTCCATGTGATCCTTGTCAAACCTTCTAAATATGATGATGAAGGTTACGTGATCCGTTGGTGGCGCGCTGTGGTCACCAGTAATTCCCTCGCCTGCCTGGTTTCTCTTACGGACGATGCGCGGGCAAGAATGATTCTCGGCCCTGACGTAGAACTGGTGACGCATATTTTTGACGAGACTGTTGAAAAAATTCCGGTAGTGAAATTGTGCCAGGAAATCAAAGACGCCGGAGAAAGAGCGGTGGTCAGTCTTGTCGGGGTCCAGTCGAACCAGTTTCCGAGAGCTCTCGATCTTGCCCGGCAATTCCGGAAAGAGGGTTTTCCCGTGATGATGGGGGGCTTTCATGTGTCGGGAACTATGGCCATGCTCCCGGAAAAAATTCCTGACCTTGAAATTTTGGCAGATGGGGTCACTCTGGTTGCAGGGGAAATCGAGGGGAATTGGGATCATCTTCTCCGGGATGCTTACGCGGGCAAACTGGAAAGAAAATACAACTTTCTTGAAATAAAACCGAATCTCCAGGGTGTACCCGGGCCCATCATGAGTCGTGAAAACCTCCGTTATTTTATCAATACCCACAGCAGTTTTGATGCCGGGAGAGGGTGCCCATTCCGTTGTTCCTTTTGTACGATCATCAATGTGCAGGGGCACACGATGCGGCCACGTACGGCTGACGATATTGAGAAGTTAATCCGTGAAAATCATCAACGTGGAGTTAATCATTTTTTCATCACGGATGATAATTTTGCGAGAAATCCCAATTGGGAAACGATTGCGGATCGTTTAATCCATCTTAAGGAAAAGGAAGGGTTGCGGTCTTCGCTGATGTTGCAGACCGACACGATGGCGCACAGGATTCCCCGTTTTATTGAGAAAATGACTCGTGCCGGCTGTCGCCGTGTTTTTATTGGTATGGAAAGTGTGAATCCCCAAAATCTGGATGCCTGCGGTAAACGCCAAAACAAAATTTCAGAGTACCGGCGCATGCTCCAGACATGGCGTGATCATGGAGCCCTGACTTGTGCCGGATATATTATCGGGTTTCCGAACGATACATATGAATCGATCATGCGTGACGTGGAGTTTCTGAAAAAGGAAATTCCTCTTGATCTGGCTGAATTTTTTGTTTTAACGCCGCTTCCGGGTTCGGAAGATCATCAGAAAATGACCCGGCAGGGTACCCGGATGGACGCGGACCTGAATCGTTATGACGCGGATCACGTTGTTACGGAACATCCCCAGATGTCGCGGGAGGAATGGACGCGCGCTTACCGGGATGCCTGGCGCTCTTTTTACAGCCCGGAGCATTGCTTGACCCTCTTGAAACGAAGAAAAGGCCCTCGCCGGCGGTTGCTTTTTTCATCGCTCATCTGGTTTCGGAGTGCTTTCTTTCTGACCGGGGTCCACCCGCTTCTGGGGGGATACTTCAGATCGCACGGGCGAAAGGATCGTCGGCCCGGCATGCCGCTGGAGCCGGTACCGGTTTACTATGCAAAACGGGTCATTGAATTTTTTAAATACAGCTTTGGAATGTTGGCGATTCTCTGGAATCTCTGGTGGCTCAACCGGAAGGCCCAGGCTCCTGAGAACGAAAGTTACACAGATTCAGCGATTCAGCCTGAACCGGCCGAGCAAACTTCCGCTCTCCCTGCTGATAAAAATTCAAGCGCTTGTGTCCTTTAGGCGGGATTTTTTTTGAAAGGAAACTGTATTGATCGACGCCCATCTTCATCTTCAGCACATCCCCCGGAAACGTGTTCTTGAATCGATACTTGCCGAGGCTCCGGCCAAGGGAGCGGATCATTTTTTCTGTAATGCCATTAAGCTTGAAGATTGCGAGCTTCTGAGCGAATTGGCGGCTGAGTACGACTCCATCATTCCTTTTTATGGAGTGCATCCGTGGGAAGTCCCTAATTTGACGGAGGGTTGGGACCGGGAACTGGAGTCTTATATGGCGGAACCCGGATGTGGCGTTGGAGAAATCGGACTGGATAAGGCGCGAGACATTGATCTTGCGGCGCAAAAAAATGTTTTTACCCGTCAAATCGAACTTGCCGGGCAGTATCGGAAGCCGGTTATGATTCACGCGGTCCGGGCTTGGGGTGAGATCCTTCCGATCCTTCGGAAGTATGCCGGGAGCACTTTTTTTCTGATCCATGCGTTTCGCGGTTCCATGGAAGTGCTCGAGGAGTTGGTTGATCTTGGCGCCTATGTGACTTTTTCCTGGAAGCTTTTTAAACAAAAATACGGAGAACCTATCTCAAAAGTGAAATCCCTGATCCGGATCGTTCCGGAAGATCGACTGCTTCTTGAAACAGATTTCCCCTACATTGGAGAAAAAGTTTTTTCAACGCTGACGGCGGAAAAGTACTTTGAATGTCTTGACGAGACTTACCATATTGCCGCGACATTGCTGGATCGGAGCATTGAAGATCTTAAACATCAAACTCAGCGGAATGGAGCGGTTTTTTTAAGCCCGCCATCGACAAGTGGAAGTCAGGGGGAGAAGCCTTGACGGAGATGACGGAACGATTTTTCTGTACGGAACTTCTGATCGGGAGGGAAAAAGTCGCACAACTTAAGCAATCGTTTGTGACGATTGTTGGCCTGGGCGCGGTCGGAGGGTATGCCGCAGAGGCTCTGGGCAGACTGGGTGTAGGGAAAATCCGATTGGTGGACTATGACAGGATCAAGACCAGCAACCTCAACCGGAATATTCTTGCACTTGAATCGACGCTGGGGGAGACCAAGGTTGAGGGGATGAGAAAACGCCTCCTTGATATCAATCCGGCTTGTTGTGTCGAAGCCCTGGAAGTTTTTGCGGCGGAGGATTCATTTTCAGCGATTTTTTCGGACCGTCCGGATATGGTGATTGATGCTATTGATTCCCTGAACCCCAAGGTTCGTCTTTTGCTTTATTGCCACGAGAATCAAATCCCGGTTTTTTCTGCCATGGGCGCGGCAACCCGAACCAGGATTCAATCGATTAAAACAGGCGATCTTTTTAACTCGCAGGGGTGTCCGCTGGCGCGAGAGATTCGTAGCCGGCTTCGAAGAAGTGGAATTCAAAGCGGAATTTTTTGCGTTTATTCCGATGAACCGGCACGCCGAGGTCCGAACGTTCTCGTCAACGAAGAAGACAATTATTCGCGGGGAAGAAAACGCGCAAAGCTTGGAAGTTTGCCGACGATCCCCGCGATCTTTGGTCTTACGCTCGCCCATCACGCGGCGGAGTATTTATGCGGAAGTTTTGATGCGTCAGTTTCCGGAGTGAGCGGTTCTGTCTGAAGATTGACCGGCCAATAAATTTTTTTCACGGGATTGACAAATCTTCAAAGATAAGGCAGACTTCCACCCGTAGTAAGCAATGAGGGTGAACGTTGTATGGCCGCAAGGCAAGGACGATCCGCCTCGCGGTTTTTTTTGTTTTACCCCTGTTTTTCGGTCTTTGACCGGAGGGCGGGCCAGTTCCAAAAGGTCGTGGTTGATCTTGATCACGCAGGAAAGTTGGTCCGGTCATTTGTTACTATGGGAACGGGAAAGTCCCGGTCTCAAAATTATTTTGCAAAGGAGCAATATCAACCATGATTCAAGGTACCGTGAAGTGGTTCAATAATTCAAAAGGCTATGGTTTCATCTCCCGCGAGGGTGGAGCGGATGTGTTTGTGCATTTTTCCGCCATTACGGGTGATGGCTACAAATCGCTTGAAGAAGGTCAGAAGGTCCAGTTTGAAGTGACCACTGGCCCCAAGGGCGAACAGGCCTCGAACGTTTCGAAGATTTAATCACTTCGAGAGATGGACAAAGGCCCGACAGCTTAGGCTGTCGGGCCTTTGTGCGTTTAAAGGTACATTTTTCCCTACAAGGCACAGAATCCCCGGAGCAAAAGAATCGTGACTTCTTCACAATCCTGGCTGATGGTAAGTGTTGCTTCCTATATGGCTGTGATGCTTGGGATCGGGATCTGGACGAGCCGAAAAATCCACAACACTCACGACTATATCCTGGCTGGAAAACGGCTCGGTTGGTGGCTTTCGATCGGGACGATTTTTGCAACCTGGTTTGGCGCCGAGACCTGCATGGGTTCTTCCCGGACGGCCTATGAGAAGGGGATCCTCGGGGTTATCGCCGATCCGTTTGGCGCGGCCCTCTGTCTGGTTCTGGCGGGACTTTTTTTTGCGAAATTTTTCCACGACAGAAATTATAAAACACTGGTGGATTATTTTGACCACCGGTTTGGCCGATGGGCGGCAGGATTTTTGAGTGTGCTTTATGTTCCCGTTTATGTTGGATGGGTTGGTGCTCAGCTACTGGCTTTCGGGATCATTCTGAATTCGGTGACCGGGATTGAGCCGATGACCGCCATTATCATTTCAACGGGTGTGGTCATCATTTATACTTACATGGGAGGGATGTGGGCTGTTTCAGTGACGGATCTTGTACAGATGCTGATCTTGATCGCGGGATTTCTCGTTCTCTTTCCGATTCTCTATATCGAAGTGGGCGGATTTGTATCCATGAAGGCACAGCTTCCTCCGGAAATGTTCCATTTGTGGCCGCACCATGGTTCATCGCTCGATTGGTTGATGTATCTCCAGGCCTGGATGCTGGTGGGGCTCGGTTCGCTCCCGGGGCAGGATCTTTTTCAACGGCTCATGTCACCGCGAAACGCGCATGTGGCAAAATGGAGCGCTGTCATTGCGGGAGCCCTTTATGTGACGATCGGACTTTTGCCTGTTCTGATGGGGATGATGGGAAGAATTGCATTGCCTACTGTGGGCCGCAGTGAATCCATCCTGATCGACCTTGCCCGGGCCTATTTACCGCTTCCGCTGATTGCCCTTATGGTCGGAGCACTCCTTTCGGCCATTATGAGTACGGTTAGTGCCGCGCTTCTGGCGCCGGCCAGCATTATCGGTCACAACATCATTCCGTTTTTTTACCCCCGTATTTCTGAATCGGCCAAGCTTCAATGGTGCAAGAACGGCATATGGATGATCGGAATGGTCTCTTTTTTTGTCGCCATTTATTTCCGGAATATTTATATCCTTTGCACTCAGTCCTGGGGCATTCTCCTGGTCGGAGTAGCGGCACCGCTCATTTTTGGGGTGTTCTGGAAAAAAACCAATACGGCAGGTGCATTAGCAGGGGCGATAGCGGGAACGGTATCCTGGGTGGTGTTTGCACTGGTCCTTTCCGACGATTATCCTACGCACCTTTTTGGCTTTGCTGTTTCGTGTGTGACGCTTGCGGTCGTCACTCTTTTAACCTCGTTTTCCCCGCGAAGCCATTTCGCCAAGGCGAAAATTAGTTAGCGAAAATTAGTTTATCTTAAAGAAACCGGGTTTTTGCCGTAAACTAGTACGCCACTCGTTAAGTTCGAGGGATCATTAATTGAATTTTAAAGGTGCTGGATTTTTCAGGTAAAAATCTTTTAAGGAGGGATGTATGACATTTCTTTGGATTCTGCTGGGTGTTATTGTTTTAATCATTTTGGCCGTGGTGAGTATTTATAACGCGCTTGTGATGCTCAAAAACCGGTTTAAGAATGCTTTTGCCCAAATTGATGTGCAGTTGAAGCGTCGTTATGATCTTATCCCCAATCTTGTTGAGACAGCCAAAGGTTATCTTCAACATGAGCGGGCGACCCTTGAGGCGGTGATTCAAGCGCGTAACCAGGCGGTCAATGCCGCTCAAAAGGCGGCGTCCAGTCCCGGCGACCCTCAAGCGATGGGCAATCTGAAAACCGCTGAAACGGGGTTGAGCGGGGCGCTCGGCAAGCTTTTTGCATTGTCGGAGGCTTATCCGGATCTTAAGGCCAACCAAACGATGATGTCGCTTATGGAAGAGCTGACATCAACCGAGAACAAGATTTCGTTTGCGCGGCAGGCCTATAATGACAGTGTCATGGCTTATAACATTAGCCGCGAAAAATTTCCCAATGTCTTTTTTGCGTCATCCTTCGGTTTTATGCCCGCCGCCCTTCTTGAACTGGAAAGTGCCGAAGAAAGGAAAAAGCCGGACGTGAAGTTTTAACCCGTTTCCTTATCGGATCAGCGATGAATTTTTTTGAACAGCAGGATAAAGCCCGGCAACGGACGTTTATTCTGCTGTTTTTTTATGTCCTTTCGGTTCTTGGTACGATTATTTCGGTTTATGGGGCTGTGCGGCTGTGCTGGTATTTTATGCGGGTTTATCGGAAAAGTCCTTTTTATGAGCCAGCCTATGGCCCGATCCCGTTTGATTTCTGGGATTTGAATTGTTTTCTGATTGTTACGGGGGTTGTATTTCTGGTGGTTTTGGCAGGGACTTTGATCAAGATTGCACAATTCTCTAAAGGGGGTGCTACGGTTGCAAAAATGCTTGGAGGGGAACAAATTCTACCGAGCACAAAGGATCCTGACGAGCGCAAAGTTTTGAATGTGGTTGAAGAAATGTCGATTGCATCTGGCATTCCGGTCCCCGCGGTTTTTCTCCTGAAGAGCGAATATGGGATCAACGCCTTTGCGGCGGGTTTCTCAATGCAAGATGTGGTGATCGGTGTCACCCGGGGAGCTGTCAGTCTTCTTTCACGGGATGAACTTCAGGGTGTCATAGCCCACGAGTTCAGTCATATTTTTAACGGTGACATGCGGCTCAATATGCATCTGACCGGATTTCTAAACGGTTTGCTTTTGATCGCGCTGACCGGTAAGACCCTCTTGCGGGGGGTTAGGGGCGGGCAGGGTCGATCCAGCGGTCGGGGGAGCGGTGCGGTTATTTTGCTCATTCTGCTCTTTGCTCTTCTCCTTTTGGTGGTGGGATATATCGGGGTTTTTTTCTGCAACTGGATCAAATCGGCTGTTTCGCGTCAGAGGGAATATTTGGCCGATGCTTCGTCAGTCCAGTACACGCGTAATCCCTCGGGTCTTGCGGGAGCGCTCAAAAAAATTGCGGGTCTTTCCGATGGTTCTTTTGTCCGTCAGGCCAAGGCAGAAGAAGTCAGCCATTTCTTTTTTTCTGATGGTGTTGCGCTTCTCGGGGGAACAATCTTTTCCACACATCCCCCGATTCACACCCGGATTCGGTTGCTGGATCCTTCATTTAATGGGAAATATCCTGTTATCCAATCGATCGCTCCCACGCAGACAAGGACGTCCCGATCCGCCAGGACTGCGAAATCTCATCTCAGTGAAAAACTTACAGAATGGGAAAAGAAGATGTCTCTTTTTCAAATGCCGCGGACCGATTCGGGGCATGGATCTCTTGCGGAATCCGTTATTTTGCAGGTCGGAGTGATTACGGATGATCAACTGAACCGGGCCTCGGAGATCCGGGGAGCACTGCCGGCATTGTTTAAAGAAATGGTGACGTCAGTGACGGGTTCGATTGCACTGGTCTACGGACTTTTGATCGACCGGAGGAGCACGGATGTTCGTAGCCGCCAACTTGAGTATCTTGCCCGGCATGCTGATCCCTCGGTTTATCAGACGCTTCTCAAGCTATTGCCTGATTTTTCAAGTCTGAAAACCGAATGGTGTTTGCCGCTTTTGGATCTTGCAACTCCGACGCTGAAAACCCAGGCGCCTGAACTCTATGAAAAATTCCGGGAGCATGTGGAGGCTCTTATTCACGAGGATAAGTCGGTTTCGGTTTTTGAATTTGTGCTGGAGCAGGTGGTGTTACATCACCTGGATTTCTTTTTTGGAAAAGCCGAAAAAACGAAGGTGGTGTATTCGGATTGGAAACCCATTCTTCCCGACTGCGAAATTTTACTGTCTTACCTCTCGGGGGCAGGCAGTTTTTCCAGGCCTCTGGCGGAAAAATCTTTTTTGAAAGCGGTCGAATCGTTGGGACTGCATTTTTCATGGAAATTGATCCCCTTCGAACTGCTGACGCATGACCAAACTGCCGGTGCGTTAAAGAAAATAGCGGCGGCATCTTCCAAACTGAAAGAACAGTTTCTGAAGGCGTGTGTTCATTGTATCGAACATGATGGACGGCTCGACGTCCGTGAACTGGAACTCCTGCGGGCTTTTGCCTCGACCCTGGATTGTCCGATTCCGCCGTTGATCTCTCAGGTAGAAAACTGACACTCCTGAGTCGGGTCCATAACGATGTCAGATTTTAGGAGTGGGACGTTGAGAAAGAACGTCATGAGATTTCGGCTCGAAACCGTGTCCCTTAATTTTTCGTGATGAAAAAAATATTACAGCGTCTGACAGATATCTTTCCTTTCTGGGTGCTTTCAGCCTCCCTGGTGGCACTTTGGGAACCCCGGATTTTTACGTGGTTTACCGGGAAACTGATCCCGCTGGGACTTGGGGTCATCATGCTAGGAATGGGGTTGACGCTTACGGTGGGTGATTTTAAACGGGTCGCAAAATTCCCCGGATGGGTTGTAACCGGTTTGGTACTCCAATATACCGTTATGCCGCTACTCGGATGGTGCCTGAGTTACGCCTTCGGATTACCGGCCGTTTTTGCTGTCGGGCTCATTCTTGTTTCATGTTGCCCTGGAGGAACGGCTTCGAATGTTGTTAGCTATCTCGCAAAAGCTGATGTGTCACTCTCCGTGACGATGACCTCGCTTTCCACCTTGTTGAGCGTTGTGTTGACGCCTTGTTTGACGGCCCTGTTGGCCGGGAGCCGGATTGATGTCAATGCCCTGGGTCTCCTTTGGGACTGTTTTATGGTTGTTATATTTCCTGTGGTGCTTGGTATTTTGATCAACCGCTATGCGCCACGATGGACTGAAAAAATTGTGCCGGCGGCGCCCTTGATCGCAGTTCTTTTTGTCACGCTTATCGTTGCTTCGATCATTGGAACGGGGAAGAAACTGATTCTCGAGACGGGTTTGCAGTTAATGGGAGCGGTTGTTTCCCTGCATGTCGGAGGTTTTTTGCTGGGCTATGTTTTTAGTAAATGGATTTTGAAAAATGAAGTGGTCGCGCGGACTATTTCCATTGAGGTCGGGATGCAGAATTCGGGACTTGGGGCTGTGCTGGCTCGCGGGAATTTTGCTGATCCGGCAACCGCTATTCCTTCGGCGATGTCGAGCTTGACGCACAGTCTCATCGGAAGTCTGTTGGCATCAATCTGGCGTTCGGTCTCAGACAAAAAAACTTTTCGGGCATAAAACGTTTCATGATTAAGTCGGGACAATGAGAGCCGGATGGGGAACCGTGTAAATCCCGGCGAACCTTTCCGGTTTGATGTACGGTTGTGGCGGAACAGGTCGGGACAGATATCAGGAGAAGGCGGAAGGGGTTACACTCTCGTTGGAAAGTTTGACGACGAGCATTTTGTTATCCGTGGTATAGGGGTCATTTGTGAGATTCTTCCTCGGTTTCGTGGATTTTTCCAGGGCACTATTTTCGATAAAACCGAATTTTTCCACTTTTTGTACTTCGATCAAGTCCGCCAGAATGTAATCCCGAGCATCATCCAGATTGGGGTCGATTTTGTGAGTGGTAAGGTACCAGGTCTTCCAGGTGAATTTGACTCCGATGTCGCGGCTGATGGTGCCAATCCACACGGGTTCACCTTTGAAACGCAGGGGTGTGTACCAGAGACGTAAGTGTAAACGCTGGTTGACGGTGTTTCTTGCTTTCTGAAGCGCTAGATCGTGAGGATGGCCGTTATGATAAAGAGGGCTGACGGGGGAATAGCGGTCTTCTTCCCCTGTGAAAAAAGCTTTTGCCATGGCGACCCCGGAACTTGCGGTGAGGGCCCTGGTTTCTCCCCATCCGGCGGAGGTAAAGATGGTGATGACGTTCTCCAGTTCGCCAATAACCACCAGATTGAAGGGGTCTCCATTTCTCGTTCCTTTTTTGTTGGTGGCGCAACAGGGGAGTTGCTGTAAAAATTCGAAAACTCCGGTCTTGTCACACTCAATGGTTTGTTCCTCGGGATAACGTTCTGCAAAATCTTTGGTGGTGTAGTCCGGTTTCATTCCGGGAACCGTCACCGCAAACGTGAACGTATTTTTGCCACTATCACTCAGCAAATCCACGGTGACGTGCTTGGTGCCTTCGTCTACCGAAGTGAACACAAAACCAGATTCCCTGCTTTGGGGCATGATGATATTACTGGGGAGTGCGTGCTGTCCGAAGATGCGGTCCATCTTTTTGTTGGCATGACGGGCCGCGAAATAATTAACAGGAATGAGGGCAAGAGCGGGAAAGAAAATAATGGCAATCAACCCTGCCTCGAGTAACTGACGGCTTTGCCTGAAATGGGCCATGAAAGCGGCTTCTTCCGAAGAATAATAATCCGGGTCCATGTTTCGGGGAATGAAGATGTAAGGAATCTCACTCCGATTATCAATGTCGACCCAAACGGGCTGAAGTCCGCGTTTTGCCAGAGGAACGCCAAAGGCTTTTTTGCTTTCCTTGTCGCTCATGACAGCGACGGTCACGGTGACGTCTTGCTGGGTTTGTGTCTGGGCCCGTTCCATAAAAGGCACCTTTTCTAAGGCCACGGGACGATAGGTGATGCATCCTTGGGAGCTCAGGCACACGATCAGAATTGAGAGGGTCAAGCGGAACGAAGCGGAGCGGTTATTCAACATGTCACCATATTCCATCTGGTTTTAAGGGATAGGCTACACTATAATACCTTACCTTGATTTTTTTCAACAGCTTATTCACCCATTTTGCGGAGACGCCCTATGAAACATTTTTTCTCTTGGATGGTAGTCTTTTTTTTGGCGGGTTGTGCGACGGTACCGATGACTGGACGAAAACAGCTTTCCTTTATTCCCCAGGGTCAGCTACTAACATTGAGTGATCAAAGTTATCAGGAAATACTCGGGAGTGTTACACTCTCACGGGATGCTGCTAAAACGGCCGAATTGGTTGAAGTCGGGCAGAAGGTTTCATTGGCGGCTGAAGCTTTTATGAAAGAGAACGGGATGGAAAAGGACCTTGCCAACTACCAGTGGGAGTTCAAACTGGTGCAGGATGATAAAACGGTCAATGCCTTTTGCATGCCCGGAGGAAAAATCGTTTTTTATACAGGCATCTTTCCCGTGGCCAAGGACGCCAACGGTCTTGCGACGGTGATGGGACATGAGATTGCGCACGCCATCGCGAACCACGGAGGGGAGCGCATGAGCCAGCAGTTGATGGTTCAGGCGGGAGGACTGGGGCTCGCACAACTTACCCAATCAAAGCCGGAAATGGCGCGGCAGATTTTAATGCAGGTCTATGGTGCGGGAACCCAGGTGGGACTGCTGTTGCCTTACAGCCGAGCGCATGAATTTGAGGCGGATCGAATCGGTCTGATGCTCATGGCCCGGGCGGGGTATGATCCGAAGACAGCGGTCGATTTTTGGGAGCGTATGCGGAAACTCGGGGGGGCACGACCTCCGGAGTTTTTATCGACACATCCTGCGGACAGCCGACGAATTGCGGATCTCCAAAAGGCGATTCCAGAAGCGGAAAAGTACTATAAGTAAAAGGCGGGACCTTCAGGTGTGCGGAGAAAGTTTTCCGTCTCGACTTTGCCGGCTCGCGTGACCCGGATTGCAGTTTAAGGGGAAAGGATTAGAAGCGGTTTCATAAGTCCCTTTTGCATTTTCCAACCCCTTGAGAAACAA
>CAYULU010000046.1:0-5020 GCA_964445745.1 uncultured bacterium
AAAAATTTTCAGCGGTTGCTTCCAAACATTTGCAGATCCATCTTGGGTGGCTGGGCTGGCTCGATCTAAGCGACCCCGAACATTTTTTTCAGGCCAAAATTAATGTGGAACAACTTTGTTTTAAGCCGATTCAGATGAGGCTGTCGCCGGAGCGGTTGACCCTTTCTCGCTGGGTGGAGTCTTTCGAAAAAAATCCGGTAGCCGGGATGGGGAGTTCGGAGGTGCGGGGATGATTTCTTTGAATGAAATTACGGGGCAACAGCGTGTATTTGATGCGGTTCGAACAACGGTTCAGGAGCTACACGCCGATTGTTCTTTCGTTGAAGACGCGACGAGCTCGCCGCTGCTTTTTAAAAGTGAGGATGAAAAAATATGGGTTAGAATTTTTTATCAGCCAATGAGCGGTTCTTCGGCCGGGGAGATTGCTCGTGAGGTCATGAAATTAAAGTTGTTGATGCCGAAGAACGCGGTGATCTACTTTTTTTATCCCGAACTTGATCGCGACCAGATTGTTTCCTTGCGCTCGCGTTATCGGCACATAGCTTTTTTTGAGTACGGAAACCTTTTAGAATCAGCGAACGGGAAAGAAGGGGTGAGAGTTTGTAAATGGATTCCCGTTTCTGAATTGCCGCCAGCCAGTACGGTTGAAATAAAATCACCTTTTTTGGGGGAAGGCAAACTCCACCCGTTTCTAAGCCATGCGCGACTTACCCAAGATGAGATCGCGGAAATCAACGATATCGGCTTGAGCTTTAAGGATGTTTAGTTGTTTTGAGATGTAGTCCAAAACCTCGTAGTTGTCTGGTAATCTTCCGTTCTGAATGGGTGTTCTCTCCTCTACAGATACCCCCTCCCGAGTTATAGACTCCCAAAAATTAAATAGTATTGACACACTATTAAGGTCGGACTATACTTGCGCCGTTAATAAAGTGGTAGAAAGTGGTAGAAAGTGGGAGACAGAAAGGCGAGATGAAAAATGTTCTACGGCGAATATGAACATGTGATCGACAGCAAAGGGCGCGTGATGATCCCCGCGAAGTTCCGCGAGATTTTTAAGGAGCGGTATGTGGAAAAGTTTTTCCTGACGCGCGGTCTCGATCAATGTTTATTTGTTTTTACAGAAGAACAGTGGAAGGCGGAAGAAAAGAAGTTTCGTGAGATGCCTTATATCAAGGCTGAATCGAGAACATTTAATCGCCTTCTTTTTTCAAGTGCCTGTGAAGTGGTGTGCGACAAACAGGGGAGAGTTCTGATTCCGGATTATTTGAAAAGTTACGCCGAGGTTCGTGTGGATGTCATCATTGTGGGAGTCTCCAACCGTATTGAAATCTGGGCAAAAGAAAAATGGACTCAATTTTTTGACGCGAACAAAAACCGTTACGAAGAGTTAGCTGAAAAGCTGATTTCCGAGTAAGAGGGAGGAGGGCTTTATGGTTTATCATTCAAAGACAAGATTGGGCGTGGACGTGTTGCGTTTTGACGGCGATCTCAGTGTCCCGAGCATGATTAAAATGAAGGGACGCATGAATCGTTTGTTGAATCGAAACCATCGAAGATTGTTGCTGGACCTTAGCGAAACACGGCGTGTGGAACTTGCGGGGATCGGAATTCTTGTGGATCGCTTGCGGAAGATTCGCGAACAAAACGGGGACGTCAAGCTTTGTAATTTACGGCCTGAAGTGGAAAAGACGCTGCGCCTGATCGGCGTTAACGGTTTGATGGAATCCTATACCACTCAAGAAGAGGCGATACGAAGTTTTGCTTCATAAACCGGTTCTTTTACAGGAAGTTAAAGAATTGCTGAATATCCCGCACGGTGCCGTGGTGGTCGATGGCACGTTGGGGAGCGGGGGGCATGCCCAGGCCTTTCTCGAATGTCTGGGGGCGACCGGTCGGCTGATTGGACTGGATCAGGATCCGGAAGCGATTGCACGATGCCGGAAGAAGTTTGATGGGGATGATCGGGTTGTTTTGGTTCATCGGAATTTTCGGGAAATGAAAGAGGCTCTTAAAGATTTAAATCTGATGAAAGTTGATGCGGTGCTTCTTGACATTGGAATGTCATCGGATCAGTTGGCGAATGAAAAGCGCGGTTTCAGTTTCCAAAGGGAAGGGGATCTGGACATGCGAATGAATACTACCGAAGGCGAAAAAGCATCTTATTATCTTCAGACATTGCCTGAAAAAGAAATAGCCCGCGTTCTCTATGAGTTTGGCGAAGAACATCAGTCGCGCCGCATCGCCGCAGCGATTGTCCGTGAACGCCGTTTAGCCCCTATTCAGACGACCCAGCGACTTTGCGAAGTGGTACAGGATTCTTTCCCTCGGGTTCGCCAGTTTGCGAAAGGGAAACGCCCCGTGTGGAACCGTCGTCATCTGGCGACCAAAGTATTCCAGGCATTACGCATCCTTGTAAACGATGAACTCGGCGCTTTGCGTGAAGGAATTGACGCAGCCATGAGCTGTTTGAAGCAGGGTGGTAAATTGGGTGTGATTAGCTTTCATTCCATTGAAGATCGGATCGTAAAGGAAAAATTCCGTAATTTTGTGCAGGGTGGCGTTGGAAAATTGGTGAATCGTAAACCGTTAGTTGCAACACGTTCAGAAATTATTGATAACCCACGCTCGCGCAGTGCAAAACTCAGGGTGATTGAGGCTGTGTTATGAAGGGTAGCGGAAAAATTCTGATGGGGATCGCAAGTGTGACCTGCCTGATGCTGTTGTATGTGCATTTGCAGGTTGGTTCAGTGATTGTTTCGTTTGACCTTTATGAGCGATCGAACGTTTTTGCACAAAAACAGGAATTGTTGCGCCGACTTCAGTTTAATGTGGACCAGCTTAAGGCGCCAAGATTGCTTGAAGAAAAAGTAAAAAAATATCAACTCTCTCTCGCCTTACCTAACAAGGTTGAATCCTGCGAAGTCCCGATGATGCCGGAGCTCTTTGGGCCGTCCTCGCGCGAACCCCGCACCATTTCGGCCTCTCCGTCAGCCTTTTCGCAATTCTTTGGCCAGCTCATCCAGACCGCGCAGGCCAAGACGGATTTTTCCTCCTGACGCATGCGGGCGCGGTTTTCGCAGCAGAGGTTTTGGGTTCTCTACGGTTCTCTTTTTATTCTTTTCGGGCTCATCATCTACCAGGTTGTTCAGCTGACTTATTTTCATCAACCCTCGCTTCTTGAACTTGCACACCGACAGCACTATGTCACCGTAGACGTCCCTCCGATGAGGGGTCCCATTACGGACCGAATTAACCGGGAGTTTGTTACTAATCTCAAAGTTCCATCCATTTATGCGATTCCGAGAATTTTGGATTTGGAAAGCCGTGAAAACTTGACCGGAAAACTGGCGACGATTCTTAAACTTGACAAGTCGTTCGTAAGGCAACGGCTTGAGCGAGATAAGTCGTTTGTCTGGCTCAAACGTCGGGCCACCTTCGAGGAAGCGGAACAAGTCCAGAAACTGAACAGTCCGGCCATCGGCATTATCGAGGAGTATAAGCGTTTTTTCCCTCAAGGAACTACGTTGGCTAATGTGCTCGGATTTTCGAATGTTGATAACGAAGGGCTCGAAGGGATTGAACTTTCGATGGACCATTTTCTTCGGGGTAAACCCGGGAAGAGAATTACGAAGCGTGACGCCAAAGGTCGGGAAATTAAGGCGTTCGAAATTACTATGCTTCCCGTGGCCCATGGGAGCACGGTGGTGTTGACGATCGATCAGCATTTGCAGTATCTGACTGAAAAGGCGCTTGAGACTGCTTATACGAAATGGAAAGCGAAAGCGGCCTGGGCGGTGGTCATGGATCCTAAGACGGGGGAACTGCTTGCTATTGCAAATCGCCCAACCTTTGACCCGAATGAATATGACCGGTCCAACACAGACGTTAGAAGAAATCGGGCCATCACCGATATGTACGAACCGGGCTCGGTGTTCAAGATTGTAGCGGCCAGTGGTGCTTTGAACGAAGGGGTGGTAACACCGGACACCACTTTTTTTTGCGAGAACGGTAAATGGAATTACGGCGTCAAAACACTTCGTGATGTTCACGCCTATGGTACGCTGACGATGGAGCAGGTGATTATCAAATCCAGTAATATTGGCACGGTTAAAATGGCGTTAAAAATGAAACGAGATCAGCTTCAGGATTACATTCGAGGGTTCGGTTTTGGAGCTTTGACAGGGGTCGACATGAAAGGGGAAGCGCCGGGGTATACCCGACCGCCTTCCCAGTGGTCGAAAACTTCGCCTTACAATATCCCAATGGGGCAGGAAGTCATGGTGACGGCTCTTCAGATGGCAACGGCTATGTCCGTGGTTGCCAACGGAGGATATCTGGTAAAACCGTATATTGTTTCTAAAGTCCAGGATCCTGCGGGGGTGATTCTGTTTGAGAATAAACCTGCGGTTCGCCGGGTTGTCATTAAGCCCGAAACAGCGGCGACCATGCGGCGAATTTTGACGAAGGCTGTAGAGGAAGGAACTGGCTCTAAAGCCAAGATCCCCGGTGTCGCTGTCGGGGGGAAAACGGGGACGGCGCAAAAAGTTCTTCCAAACGGTAAGGGCTACTCTCACAGCCATTTTATGTCTTCCTTCATTGGTTTTGCCCCCGGTGATAATCCCAAGTATGTGATGAGTGTCGTGCTGGATGAAGCGCATCCGATGTATTATGGCGGAACGGTCGCGGCGCCTGTTTTTAAGGAGGTGATGGAATCAGCATTTCTGACCGCCGGAATAAGGCCTTCGAAAGTGACCGAAGCACCCCTTCCTCCACAGGATTTCGATCTTTCCATGACGGATTGAATTTATTTCAGCCCGGATGGGTGCCTTCATTGAAACCTTGATGAGGTGGTGATATAATGCCGCTCCTTCGACGTCTGGTATCGGGGCATAGCGAAGCTTGGTATCGCGCTACGTTCGGGACGTAGAGATCGCTGGTTCAAATCCAGCTGCCCCGACCAATCTCCTGTCGGATAAGTTAGCTTTCAAGGAAAGCGAACTTGGATATTGAGGATTGGCCG
>CAYULU010000046.1:5120-10284 GCA_964445745.1 uncultured bacterium
CTGTCGGATAAGTTAGCTTTCAAGGAAAGCGAACTTGGATATTGAGGATTGGCCGGCCCCCGGCCGACCAATCTCCTGTCGGATAAGTTAGCTTTCAAGGAAAGCGAACTTGGATATTGAGGATTGGCCGACCTGGAGACGACCATCCTTGGCTCTTCTCCAATCAATGTGGCAATAGGTAAAATGAAGCGGTTAAATTTTCGGCTTTATCGATAGAGTGAATACGAGAATGAAAAAAAAGATCGCTAAAAAAAAACAAGACGACCTGGACAGGATTATTCAGGGGGACTGCGTTGAAGTGATGAACTCTCTCCCTGAGAAGTATGCCGACGTCATTTTTGCGGATCCCCCCTACAACTTACAACTTGCCAATCAATTGATCCGTCCCAATGAAACAGTCGTCGATGCCGTGAATGACCAATGGGACAAGTTTGACTCACGGGACGAATACGACGCGTTTACCCGCCGGTGGTTGACGGCATGCCGCAGGATCCTCAAAGATACCGGAACGATTTGGGTGATCGGAGCTTATCACAATATTTTCAGGGTCGGCAGTATCATGGCGGATTTAGGATTTTGGACCCTCAATGATATTATCTGGATCAAGACCAACCCGATGCCGAATTTCAGGGGAGTGAGATTTACGAATGCTCACGAGACACTCATTTGGGCCAAAAAATCAAAAGAGCAAAAAAAATACACTTTTAATTATCAGACGATGAAGACCTGTAATGATGACAAACAGATGCGAAGTGACTGGTATATCCCTTTATGCTGTGGTAGTGAGCGGTGCAAGGTGAACGGCGAGAAAGCGCACAGCACCCAAAAGCCGGAGGGGCTTCTTCGGCGTGTTATTCTTGCGAGTACCCAAAGAGGGGATGTGATCCTGGATCCGTTTTTTGGCTCCGGAACCACCGGTGCGGTCGCCCGGAAACTGGGACGGCGTTGGCTCGGGATCGAAAAAGAGACCCGGTATATCCGTGTTGCCTCCGAGAGAATTCAATCGGTCAAGCTCCCGGAATTTTCTGATGAATTATTTGCTACTCCTTCCCGGAAAAATATGGAAAAAGTGACGATGGGCAATCTGCTGGAATCCGGTCTGATCAGGGAGGGAGATCTGTTCTTTTCGGCCGCCCAAAAACACAAAGCCGTTGTTTGTGCCGACGGAGGATTAAAAGTGGGAGATGCCCGGGGTTCGATACACAAAATGGGTGCGCAACTGGAAGGCCGCCAAAGTTGTAACGGATGGGATTACTGGTGGTATGTCACTTCATCTGGCCAGCTTCATTCGATTGATGAACTTCGGAACATTTATCGAAGTGATTTCTTGGGCGTGAAAGGTTCAAGTAAGTAAGCTCATACGCTGTTCGTCAAGTTCCAGTGGTATGTCCCTCTCTTTCTCAAGGATGAGGCAGAGGCGATTTTTTAAATCCCCCTGGGTTCCCTTTTTTAAAAGGGGGAAGCAAGCCTTGGACAATGCCCGCTCAAATTCGTCTCATACTAAAATCTAGATTAAATGCTGCCTTGTGATCCAGTTTTTTTTCTGCAATAATCCGCCATGGCAAAAATAGAAAATGCGAAAGGCCGCAATCCTGCCACAGGTCCCTCGGGTTATGAGAGACTTTTGGGCAATGCACGCTTGGGGCGGTTGATCAGCCGATGCCAAGCTGCCGTCATATCTTCTGGGAACGAACTGGAAACTTTCCTTGAACGCAAAGTTAAAAATCCCGGGGGAATTTCTATCGGAAACCTCAATAAGGCTGAACGAATTTTTAAAAATATAAAAACCGATTCAGACGGAAAACAGCATGCGATCAGGGTGGACGTTGTGATCAAAAAAGAGGGTCGGACGCTGTTGATCGAGCTTAAAGACGGTGATGTATTTGATGTCAAAAAAATTGCAGGAGAAGTGGAATCTTTACAGCTGGTTAAAAAACATTTAGCGGACATCGGACAGTCTCCCGAGGCCAGGACGTCCATTCACTTCTGCAGTTTTAACCAGGAAGAGAAAGAGCCAATCTATAAAGGGGCCAAGGACTTGATCCCGAAGGGGTCTGCGATGACCGGCCCCGAATTATGTGATCTGTTGGGAGTGGATTACGATGCGGCTGTTTCGGAGCGCCGATTGGAACAACCCGACAATCTGGAATATTTCTTAAGAGAATTAATTGATATCCCGGAGATCCGCAGTCGTCTCAAACAGCTACTAGAATAAGTCCTGTTTTACTGTGCCCCGCAGGTTTGATTATTTCTGGAAATCTTCGCGCCTAAGCGGCATTGAATAATCATCGGGAACGTCTTCATTCTTTCAGGGAAAGTTGTAGAAGCGGTTTCATAAGTCCCTTTTACATTTTCCAACCCCTTGAGAAACAACGGGTTGGCAATACTTGTGAAACCGCCTCTAGCCATATCAAACCGATGATCTCCTGGTGCAAATCATCGGATGTTTTGAGCAAAGCAAAGCTTTTTGGGACAAGCGTCCGATGCGTTTTGCGAGCGTGATATACTTACCGCCATGATAAGCGGCGATAAGGACAAAGCGGGCGGGCATTTCCTCAAAAATAATTTTGCCTTGTCTCTGCCCGATGATTTTGTGCTGAGCGATGAATTTATCGCCGGATTTGACGCGATTGAGAACACAGGAAAAAATCTCTACATCACAGGGGAAGCCGGAACCGGCAAAACAACACTTCTTAAATACTTCCGGCAGAACACGAAGAAAAAATATGTGGTCCTCGCCCCGACCGGAATCGCGGCGATCAACAGCCACGGCCAGACCATCCATTCCTTTTTCAGATTTCCTCCCAAGTTTATTCAAAAGGAATTCATTCGTAAAATCGGAAACGCCGGGCCCACGTTTGACAGTTTGGAACTCTTGATCGTGGATGAGGCGTCCATGCTGAGGGCCGACCTTATGGACGGGATTGACCATGCCCTTCGCGTGAACAAAAGACAGCCCTCCCGACCCTTCGGGGGAGTGCAGGTGGTCCTGTTCGGCGACCTGTTTCAACTCCCGCCGATTGTCAATCGGGACATAGCGGACATTTATGCCCCGATGTATCCGACCCCTTATTTTTTTAGCGCGAAGGTGTTTCAAGAAGTTGCGTTTCATCGGCTGAGTCTCCGGAAAATCTACCGGCAAAAGGACCGGGAATTTAAGAATCTCTTGAATAAAATTCGTAACCGTTCAGTGACAATCGATGAAATGAAAATACTAAACTCGCGGGTCAATCCCGGGTTATGCGAAACGGCCCAGGACTGTATTACGCTGACAACGACCAACGCGGTCGCGAACGCGCTCAACGAAAACCGGCTCAAAAAACTTAGAGGTAAGGAGTTTGCCTATCACGCGACGATCGAGGGTGAATTTGACGAAAAATCCTGGCCCACCGGGACCGAGCTCCGGCTTAAGAAAGGGGCCCAGGTGCTGATGATCCGTAACGATACGGAAAAGCGATGGGTGAACGGTAGTATTGGGGAAGTGGTGGGGCTGGAAGAGGACCTGATCGAAGTAAGGATCGGTCAAAAAGTCCACGCCGTGGAGCCCGTCTCATGGGAGAAAATCCGGTACCAGTACGATGAAATTGAGGACAAGATTGCGGAGGAGGTGGTCGGCAGTTTCGAACAGTATCCGATCAAGCTGGCCTGGGCGATCACCATTCACAAAAGCCAGGGACTGACGTTTGACAAGCTCATCATCGATCTGGATCACGGGGCCTTTACCCATGGACAGGTTTATGTGGCGCTTAGCCGGTGCCGGTCGCTTGAGGGCGTGACCCTGAAGAGGCCGGTGAGACCGGGCGATATTATTTTCGACGATCGAATTCTTCAGGTTGAAGACTATTTCCCGAAATGGTCACCCGAAAAACCCAGGCATCCCGTGGCGGGAAAGGCAGGTCGATGAACAAGAGCTCCGCCGTGAACGTTAAAGTCCTTCGCAGTTCAAGCCACGGGAATTCGACCCTGATCTGGAACTCGACACACACACTTCTTGTGGATTGTGGCCTGGGCCCCAGGGTTACAGAGACACTTCTCCGGGAACAGGGACTTTTAATGCGAGATCTTTCCGGGGTCCTGATCACTCACGCCCATCACGATCATGGAAATATTCTGACGCTCCAACGCATCCTCCGTGCATCGGTGCCGGTTTATTGTGCCCCGGGCGTAAAAAATGTTTTTGAAAGGGATCTCCCGCAATGTAACGGTTTCCCGTTCCGTATTTTCTCAAAAAAATCCTTCTTCGTAGGTTCTTTTAACGTAGCAACTTTTGAAGTGGATCACGATTCCGAAGGAGGGTGTTTTGGTTTTTGTCTCATTTCGGGGAAAGGGGAAGACGCGAAGAAAATATCGATTGTTACAGATTACGGCCCTCCGGGGAAGAAATTGGCGATTCGGCTGGTGGATTCTCACCTGATCTTGATGGCTTCCAATTACGATACCGAGATGATCAAAAGCTCCCGGGTCGTTCCGGACTATGTAAAACAGCGGCATATTTTGCCTTTTCAGCCCTCGAACGAGATTTGTGCCGATATCTTGTTGGAGGCATTACAGAGATCCCAGGTGTTGCCGAAGGTTGTTTATCTGCTCCACATCAGTCAAAACCACAACACAGCCGATAAGGCTGTGACACAACTTCGCCAGGCGCTTGATTCTGCCGGATACCGGCATGTCCGAGTACTGCCAACCTACCGGGACGCGACCAGTGAGACAACCCGGTTGACATGAACCAGCGATTGAGTATAAAAAACGTTCCCTGACCGGCGGAGAAGAAAAAGAAAAACAAAGTTGCCGTCTTTTTCCTTTAATCTGCCGCGTCCAAAATCTTCCGGTTTGACAAATTTGAAATTCCGGGGACACGTAACTTAATTATGAATTGACTTCAGCAGATCTCGGATTTTGGGGTCGTCATTCTGGGAATCTCACTGTAGATCCTTCCCTGCGTTCAGGATGACGACATCGGAAAAAACACTCCTATGCCGGCACGCCTGTAATGTTGCTCATGAGTTAATCGGCGAAAAGGGTTGAATTGAGCTTGGCTTTTGATTAATGTTTTTGTTTGAATTGTCCCCGCGTCAGATGTCCGGACGATGATTGCGGAAAGTCGGTGTTTTGGCGGCCATTCCTTGATATAATTTCGCCGATTTTTGCAAGGCGAGTTAGAGTC
>CAYULU010000047.1:0-10263 GCA_964445745.1 uncultured bacterium
CCCATTAGACCTTTATCCCCCAACCAATATCCGTCATTCTTGGGTTAATTGCATATTGATTATTGTCTGTAGCCCATTGCTGTAGCCCTAGCTTTTGCTCGTTACTTTAGCTGATTGCTTTTGTGTGCATAACATTTAACCCATGAGCCAAAGACTTGTCTGCTAAGTAGAAATTATCGATCAGGATTCGAAACTCTGTTGCTTTGTGATTGCCCAATCTTCCCAACCGATAGTCAATAACCCTTATAGCCTTTAACCTTTGTCTGCTCTTTCGCGCTGTTGATTCTGAACATAAAGCTATTTGGGCTAATTCCTTCCGGCTGCAAGCAAACCATCGCCCATGTCTTTTGTCTTTAAATAAAAAATCATCCTCTGCCTTAAGCAGGGCTATCATTACACGAAGGTCTGATCCATTCTTCAGAATCTTGTGAATGACATGCGGAATACTGTAGCAACGATCAAACATTGCTCTTTCCAAGATCTTTGAACTCTTTTGGGCAGATATATTCTGTAATGGCATTGGAATGACCCCTTTGCTCGACATTTATACAACATTCTCCGTCTATCAAATCAGAAAGAAACATCGGGTCGCCACATCTTAAAGAGACCCCTTTGATAGCTCTGTAAAGTTGCCACAGCTTACCTTTCTGACCACTTTCGGTCTTGTTGATTAACCCATTGATAAAACGGCCCGCATAGTCACCTTTTACTATCTGAAAACATAACCGGTATGCCTCTTGATATTTGCCTGAATAATCTTCCCGAGAAATAAGCCGGGCATGGTATATACCGCTCTTAAGGGGTCTATACTTTTCCTTGCCAATGATAATTGGGACCTCCTCGGTATCCCGTTCACCATTACGCATTAGGCACCCTTTCTTGTGTGGTTTTAGGCAACTCAAGCCCCTTTTTTATGAGGATAGGGCTATGAAGAGGGTAAATACCTGCGCGAGCCGGATTTGTCCCAAAACGGTACCTGTGTAGAGGACAACTTCTGCTTGGGCATTCCCGAATTTCCTTGAGCGTGCAGGCGCACTCGCGACAAAAGGCCCGAATAGCGCGAAGGGGCGTGATTCTTCTCCTACTCATGACGGCATCTGACCTTCAACTTTCAGACGAGTCAGTGAGCGGCCGAGACTTTGGTTCCTATTGAACCATCGGGTTATTTCTTGAGGGCTAAAGCGGACGCATCCCCGGAGCTTGAAGTAGGGGATGTATTTTTTGGAGCACCAGGCTCTGATCGTCCAGGGCGAAACTTTCAGTTGCTTGGCTAATTCTTCGACGGTAAAAAGCTGAAGCGGTTCCATGACAACCTCCTAGTAAAAAAAAGATCCGGATTGAAATGAACGACGAATCGCCCATTCATCCAGATCTTTTCAAAGACTGTCCCGCAGGAGCAGCCTTATACTCGGGTGTCCAGAAGGTTTCCGCAGTTTTTCCAAAAAACAGCGCGGTTCTGGTCGGGTTATCCCAAAAGAGGATGCCGCTTACTACCAACGCCAAAAACTGCTTCCGCTATGTTGCCAAATCTTTTTTGTTTAGTGAAACAGCGGTTACAATTGAAACTTATTCCTTACTTCACACAGCAAAAAGTTGCATACAAATTATAAGTCTTCAAACCCCAACTTTTAAAGTTGTATTTTTCAACTTTTTTCAATCCGCCGCGATCAATCGACTTGTATCCAGAGCCCACTTGGGTTGCAACATTGTTATAGCGTTTCCCATGTAGTCGGGTGCGAGATGGGCATAATGCTTCTCCGTAATTTTTACATCGTGATGGCCCAAAAGCTTTGATACGGTGTAGATCGGCAATCCGCTCATAACGGAGTCAGAAGCAAAGGTGGATCGCATATCCTTAACATTGCAGTCTACTTTTGCTTTAGAGAAAACACGATAAAGTCGATTTCTCAGACCTCCGTAACAACAAGTCCCATCGCAATCGGGAAAAACATAGCTGATGCCGTCCTTGCGCGGCAAACGGCTGAGGATCTCTCTGGCTACAGGGTGTATAGGAAGAGCCCTTTTCTTGCGATTTTTCGGGCTCCAATGCTCTTTAGGCTGAACGATGATCTGGTTATGCCTGAAATCAATGTCAGACCATTCCAAATAGCAGAGCTCTCCATAACGAATGCCCGTTAACAAAAGAATGACTATCATATTGCGCAAATCCTCAGGGGCGGCGGCCAAGATACGCTTTACCTCTTCATCGGACAAATGTCTGATCGCTATTTCCGGTTCCCGATAGGTCTGCAAATGCTCCGCAGGGCTTTTTGTGATGTAATTATTCAGCACCGCTCGCTTAAAGAACCTCTTGATCATTTTCAGTTCCCGGTTGACCGTTGCTTTACTGACAAATTCAATGCGTTTATTACGCCATTGTTCAATTGTGGGCGGCGTAACCTGTCTGACATATTCCAGTTTCAAATGCTCGACAAAGCCATTGAAAACCCGGACCTCATTGCGGTAGTTATTCGGGGAGTGCTCCGCTTTACAACTTTCGAGATATTCCGAAACGGCATCTTTGAGCTTTTTCCTTCTTACCATCTGGACTTCATCCAGCGCTTCTTCGGGGCGCATCCCGGGCTGAGCAATAATCGCTTTTAAGATTCTTTCACCTTCAGACCCAGGATCCAAAGAATCAAAAATTCCGTGGTCCAACCCATGCTCCAACTGACAGACGATCTGGTTGGCGATTTTCTTGTTGCTCGTTCTCAAAGAAAACCTGTATTGGCTTCCCCTGTAACTGAACCGTGCGTAATATTTTTTACCGATCTGAGACAACTCCATGCTTTCCCTTCCCACCCATTGCTTTTGCCTGCATCAATTCTCTCACTGCCATCCCCAACTTTGATAGTTGAAGATTTGAAAATCTGCATGTTTTTTGCTTTCTTTTGTTTCCTTTGATATCCGGAGCAGATTTTTCAAAAGAAATAATCGAACTAGGCAAAATTTAGGCAAAACATCTCTGGAAGGTCCGAAAACAAAAAAGGACCTGCGAACATTGTGGTCGCAAGTCCTTATTGTAATGCTAGATATGGTCGGGGCGAGAGGATTTGAACCTCCGACCGCACGCACCCCAAGCGTGTGCGCTACCAGGCTGCGCTACGCCCCGATGATTTCAACAAATCGGTTAAAACGATTTTTGTTAGAAAATCGTTTTGCTTAAAGAGAAATCGTCGGTCAGAGACCGATGATTTCAACAAATCGGTTAAAACGATTTTTGTTAGAAAATCGCTTTGTTTAAAGAGAAATCGTCGGTCAGAGACCGATGATTTTTCAAGTTATTGGCTAAGTTTGCTTCGCATAAAAAAATCACACTACTCTATCGAATGACAGGGTCGGAAGTATATCAGATTTCATATTTCCTGTCTTCCCTTCTGTGAAGAGATGTGTAAAATGTTCGCATGACGACCCGGGAAAAATTCCGAAAAAGATTTTCCTTATTCAAAAAACGTTTTATGGCCAACGCCCTTAAGGTTCGACCGCGGGTCGCCTTCCGGGTCCTCGGCTCGATGGTAATCTTCTTTCCCTGGATGATTGGCTCCCTCCTTGCAAGCCTTTCCAAACTTCACCGCTGGAAAAAAGTGAAAACCTGCCAGGGATTCATGCGCCGAAATACGCTAGCCTTCGAGGAAATTGATCCCGAATCCCTGACGATCAAAATGATCTCCGGCGGCGTCAGCAACTCGAATGAACTCTGGACCTGTAAAAAATTCACCGGCGAGACGGTCCGGTATTTTGCAAAAATTTTTGTTGAAGCCGGAAGTTTTTGGGCCAAGCACCTTTCCGTTGCAAGCCCCTTCCCCGCCATCTACGGAGGAAAAACTCACGAGCGTTTTACGGCTGACATGATAAGCAGAGTCCAACTCGAGTCGCTTGGAATCCCGGTCCCCAAACTCATTACGTATGACACCGTTGAAAAGGTCATGATCACGGAATTTCTTGAAGGAGTCACGGTGGACTCGATTCTGGAAACCATCGAAGAACGGGGCGAACTCGGGCCCAATGACGAGGCCGCCATCCGTCAATCCGCCATCGGCCTGGCCAAAGTCCATCGGGCCGGATTTTCCCTGATCGATACCCAACCTGTCAATTGCATCTGGGTACCGGTGGAACAAAAAGTTTATTTCACCGACCTCGAGTTTTGCAGTCAACAGGACAAACGCTCCTGGGACGTGGGTTTTTTTCTATGCTATCTCGCCGCAAGACTTCCGGAAAATCTCCTCAAAACAGTCCGTCATCTCTTTCTTCAAAGTTACCGGCAAGAACGCCAAATCGACCAGACTGAAATTGACGACACCAGCCGCCAGCTCATCGAGTACCTTCCCGTTTTCCGGGCCATCCTTGATATCAGAAGATTCACTCCCGAAGAATTATTTGAGGGGCTGATCACAACTTAAAATCTGGTTCTAATGCCCCGAATGGTAGGGATGATTACGCAGGATGGTGATCGCACGGTAAATCTGCTCGGCGGCCACAACCGCGGCAAGCTCGTGCGGAAGCGTCAGCGGGCCAAAACTCCACTTGAGCGCCGGATTCATTGTCTCAAACTCTTTCACTGAAAATCCGTCCGCACCTCCGACCACAACCTGAAGCTCCTGAATTCCGGAGTTAAGAACTTTCTCCAATTCTTTGGCGAGATCATTCGACGAGAGCGGCTTGGATTTTTTGTCCCGCTCACAAACCCAGACTAGGGATCGGGCCTTGGGTGAATACTCCCCCGCCTCACACGGGAAAAACCGGGAAATTCGCATCACATAATCCTGCAGTAAAAGATACGCCGGGGAACTTTTAAATGCCCTGCTGACCGGACTGCCGGCCTTGACCCATGCCAGTGATAATCGAATTCGCATCAGGACACCTCCTTCGAGTTTCATTCTAACCAGGGAAATGTTTTATGCCAGGCGTTTTTTGCTTCTCGAGAGGCCTTTGCCCCGTTAAAATGCCACCCATGGCAAACAGGATTGAGCATGTTTACATCGATTGGAGTGTAAAAACCCATCCCCTCACCCGACGGATTCTCCGGGCCCTCCCGGGAACTCGCACCACTCTTGTGAAAGACCGGGAAACTTTCTTGAGAGAGTCAGAGCAAATTCCGCTGAGCCGCGGGAAACGCATGCTCTGGTTGAGTCAATTCAAAGGGCCACTGCTTAAGCCCTGCCCCGGCACGGGAGAAGATTACCTCTGCTGCCGCTATTATACGATCAACACGCAAACAAACTGCCCGCTTGACTGTTCCTACTGCATCCTTCAGAACTTTCTCAATTTTCCCCTTCTGACCATTTATGTTAACGTCAGCGGCGTACTCAAAGAGATGGATGCACTCATCCAGTCCGAACCCGGACGCCTTTTCAGGATGGGGACGGGAGAACTGACGGACAGCCTCGCCCTGGATCCCTTGACGGGAATGAGCGAAAAGCTGATTCACCACGCCCTGAAGCGAAGGATGATTCTCGAAATAAAAACAAAAACCGATTTAATCGATCATTTGCCCTCGATCCCCAAACGCAATATCCTGATATCGTGGTCACTCAATCCCGAGGAAATTGTCCGCGGAGAAGAACACAAGGCCGTGTCCCTCAAGTCGCGGCTCAAGGCCGCAAAAGCGGCGCTTAAGAAAGGATACCGACTTGGCTTTCATTTTGATCCCTTGCTGATTTTTAAAGGCTGGGAATCAAAATATGCACAGTTGATCTCTCGACTAACCCAGGAAATTCCGGAAGAGGAAGTGATGTGGATCAGTATGGGGAGTTTCCGTTATCCCCCTCCGTTAAGACGGATTTTGGACAAGCGATTCCCGAAATCCAAAATTCCAAGCGGCGAATTCATCAAAGGCCTGGACGGAAAAATGCGCTATTTCCGTCCCGATCGCACCCGGCTTTACCGAACTGTTTATGAAGTGATTCGTAAAAAGTGGGCTGATGTTTTTGTCTACTTTTGCATGGAAAACTCGACCGTTTGGAACGATGTGATGGGATTGAGCCCAAGGGATAATGAGCATTTAGACCAGATGTTTCAGGAAAGCATTGAACGAAGATTTGACGGTTTTAAGTATTAATCGAAATTCCACCGGTACAACCGGTTCCGTCAGATATCCCGGAGGTCGGTGACTTGCGAATGACGCCGGTTTGGTCCACACAGTAGTAATTGATTCCCGAAACACCGGCGCTCACAGGGGACGCTTCCACCCCGTAAGTTTCTCCGCTCTTCGCCGACACATAATTAAAACTGTAACCATGCTTGCCGCTACTCACCCATTGTTCATCCAGATACTGCCCCGCATGGAGAGTCGCAATATCGGTCGCGTAAACAGGAACGCTCTGCGCCGCCCGGTAGGATTCATTGGCCGTACTGAAGGTCCGGAGTTCGCCCCGAATGAGGGATTCGTTCGTGTTAATTCTCATCCTCAAAAAATTCGGAACCATAACCGCAATCAGAACTCCGATGATCGCGATGACAATCATGATCTCGATTAGCGTAAACCCTCTGGCTTTTAAATTCATACATTCCCCGGTTTCAGATGCCCCAATATCTCAAACAAATGGTTCGCAGAACGCGCCCGCCCAGTCCCGCTCGCCTCAAAAAAAATCAACCAACAATTCTGGTTACGAGCCGCCCACCGACCCAAACAAGTCAGGTCTTTCGCAACCATTCTCCCGTCGGGGTTTGAATGTACTCTCCGCTGGAAGCCTTGTCCCTCTGGACCTCCGCAAAAACCCTTTGGACTTCCGTCATGCCCGCGGGACCAAGTCTGTTCTGATCCACAAGCGCCTGATAGATGATCCGCCGGTCACGATTTTCCGAACTGGCCATCGCCGCAGACTGAGGATCGCGTCCGAGATCAGCCACAAATCCCCTGTTATCCTCACCTACAACGCCTTTCTGCTTCAAACTTTGTAGCTGCAGGTAGCGCGCCTGACGATTTTTAAGAGCCTGTTCCACCGTCGGCGTCATTTCTTTCAAATCATAGGGGCCGGCAAAAACAGAAGGGGACACCATCGCGATCGCACTCAGGACTATAACTACCGATATAAAAAAAGAACGCCTCATCATTTTCCTCCTTGAGCAACCAGGTCCTCAATGCCCGTCGCAGTTTCTTTCAGACCGCGAATATCCACCACCACGTTCGCATTGATGGTGATGGGCCGATCGGGATCTCCCACGGCCTTGACGGTGCACCCGGCCACGAGAACCAAGCTGAACATAATCCCTGAAAATTTACGAATCCTTGTCATCATGACTGAACCTCAATCATGCCCATCCACTGAGCAATTTTAAAAAATGCGTCTTCAGAATCGGTTCGTATTTCAACATTGAGTTTTAGATCGAGATTATAGTCAAGAATCAGAATTCGCAAAAAGATTTTCATGCGATTAGAGTCGGGCATGCTGGCCGTCAATCCCGCGGCCTTAAACTTCACAAGCCGCTCGCCGGTGCTCGCAAGTTGTTCCACGCGTTGTTTTTGCGACGAAGCGGGAAGATAAGGCAAAAAGAGATCGAAAAACTTTGACTGAAAAAAACCGCCGGGCTCCGGCGAATCTAAATTCACCTCAAAGTGCGGGGACTCGTTCCCCCTCCAGCTATACTTGAGACCACCTTTTAAGGCTCCGGAGGCACCCGCAAGATTGGCAGGATCAATCCATCGAAGATCTTCAAGTGCAATTTTGTCCATTTCCGCCGTGAGATCGAGGCTGAACTCGTTTGCAAAATGGACAACGAATTCTCCATAAATCCCCGGGGAATCAGATGCCTCAGGTTTTAATCCTTCAAAGGAAAAGCGTACCGGTTTTTTCTTGTAAAAAAAAGTCAAGGGGTCGATCGATGCGACGGAATGCACCACAAAAGGCATCGGTCCTTGCCGGGTTCTGAGTTTTCCGATGATCTTCTCCAGACGAACACCAAAACCCGCCCACTGGATATCTTCTATTTCAACGGGACCGTCCAGTATTCCACGACTGTTTTGCTCAATCCACCAGCCTGCCATCTCAGGAAGATTTCCCCAAGCCCACCATCCGCCAGCCAAAACTATTACGCCCAGGACCGCTACGATCATCAAAAAATGCCGCATAACCCCTCCTTCCCAGCAGCATTGTATCCATATTGCTTGGACTGTCGAATGAAGTCTTTACCCCATGATAAAATCGCATATCTCAACCGACTGAAGAATCTCCGGTAAAAGGCCGATACAAAGATCAATTAAGAAGCGAAGGGGGCGCTGTGAAAAAAAATATTTTTTTCTTCTTTTTAGGGATCGTGCTGGTAACGGGATTTACAGCCGTCGGATTTGCCAGCGAAACAAGAGAAGACGCTTTTACAAAATTTGGCCGGGGGTTTTCCAACATCCTCACATCCCCCTTCGAACTTTACATCCAGCCCATGCTCATGGGCAAGGATCATGAAGCTGTGCAGAGCATCGGCGGAGGACTCGCAAAGGGCTTTGCCATGATGTTTGTGCGAATCGCAGGCGGCGTTTACGAGATCGTCACGTTTCCGGTGCCCATTCCTAAAGATTATGCCCCGATCCTCGACCCTGCCACACCCTTCACCGATTGGAACAGCCGGAGACCATGACATCATGATTATTACAAGGGAATCACACCATCAACACCTTTGACATTCTTTTTTCCATTTAAACCAGATTGATAAAAAAAAAGGAGCACATCGTGAGTGATGAACCTCTTTATATTTTGGGCGATGCGGCCAGTGACCCGTTTCAAAGGCCCAGTCTTCCGATCAAAAACCAGGGGGCCATCCTGGGTGTTTTAAAAGCGGCCATTAACCATCGCGCCTCCGATGTTCATTTTCAGGTGGGCAGTCATCCGATTTTCAGAGTTGATGGCAAGCTATCTCCTTTTAAAAACTTTCCCACGGTCACCGACATCGTAATGACAGATTGCGTCAACATGTTTCTGAACGAAAACCAGCGAAAACACCTTATCGAAAAACGCCAGATCGACTGTTCCGTATCACTTCCCGATTTTACGCACCGATTCCGGATCAATTTTTTCTTTCAGCGAAATCACTTAAGCGGAGCGTTGCGCTTGAACCCGATTGATCCGCCGACGATCGAACAAATCGGGCTTCCGCCCCTCCTAAAAAAACTGGTGGAATTACCCAACGGCCTGGTTCTTATCACGGGCGCAACCGGAACCGGAAAAACGACCACCCTGGCCGCACTTATCAACCACATGAACCATCACCGAAATGCCCACATTATCACGCTTTCCGACCCGATTGAGTATGTCCATAAAAACAAAAACTGTCTGCTCAGTCAGCGGGAAATACGGAATGACGCAACTTCGTTCGCAGAAGCCCTGCGTGTTGCTTTGAGGGAAGACCCAGATGTGATCGTTGTTGAGGAAATCCGGGACCTGGAAACCGTTGCCATGGCCCTAACCGCCGCTGAAACGGGCCATCTGGTCATCGCCACACTGCACACCAACGATTCGGTCCAGACGATCGACCGGATCATTGATATTTTTCCTCCACACCAGCAACAACAGGTTCGGGTTCAATTAGCCTCTTCCCTGCAAGCCGTCGTCTCACAAATCCTCGTCAGACGAAAAATCGGCCAAGGGCGAGTGGCAATCTTTGAGACCATGCCGGTCACAACCCCGATACGCAATTTAATCCGTGATGGCCAGACCGTACAAATTTACAACATCATGCAGACCAGCCGGTCCCAAGGTATGGTCCTTCTCAATGACGCCATCAATGAACAGGTGCAAAATCAGGTCATTTCACCGGAAGAAGCTGCATCGTATTACATCAATACGTCTTTTTTCCAAAACCAGCAGAAAAGCCAACGTTAAGTTTCAAAGCTTTTGGGGAAATTTCCGGAAAGCAAAAAAGAGTTTTTGGTTCTCTAACCTCATGGCCAATCGCGTCAATCTCTTGACCGGCCGACCCTCAACATAAAAGTAAAAATCTTTTAGATTAGAAGCACTGGACTTGGCCTTAGCGGGTACCAGTCAAACTCACGGAAAAAAACTCAGCGTGGCAGTTGTGTCCCAAATTGGATCACAACCGCCAAACATCACAGAACCCCTCCGCTGAGGACTGCCATCGTAAACAGTCTACCCAAGTTCGCCAGGTTTTCTCATGAATTTTGGACCGTCACGAAAAAACCGTTTTGCGGGTCACTCATAAGCCACCGGAAATGTCAGCACAAAAGTCGTACCGCACCCTTTAAAACTCGAAACAGCAATGCTCCGGAGCCACTCCCGGTCTCCTTTCTCTGAACCCTAGTTCTGGATCAGCGCC
>CAYULU010000048.1:0-8579 GCA_964445745.1 uncultured bacterium
TAAAAGTCTTAAAAGTGTGACCCCTGAGAAAAAGGATCGCTTTTCTGATCTCTTTGAGCTTATGACCCAGCTGGGGGCTCGGTTTGAAACTCTGGAAAAGAAAGTGGAAATGGTGCTTTCAAAAGGCCAGGTGTTCCCGCCCCGGGTCGTGGTCGCACCAGAAAATCATCATCCTGTATCTCACGGTATTCATCCGGATCAGTCATCGCATGAGCCGTCTTCGGTCGGCGGGTCTGTCTTGGTGAAGCAGACGAATATCTCGGGTAGGCGGAAAAATCTTTTTCAGGCGGTCTGCGCAGATTGTCAGAAAAATTGTGAAGTCCCTTTCAAGCCTACGGGAGAAAGACCAGTATATTGCAACGAATGTTTCAGGAGCCGTAAGTCTTCCGGGAAATCTGGTAAGCCGACAGTGGGAACCGGAGCTCCCGCGACTTATCCACAAGCGGTTCAGCGTCAGGTAACAGTGATAAAAAAGGGGGCCGGGAAGCTGACGATTTCAGATATTGTTCCCGTCCAGAACAAAGTGCAGGAACCCGTTGCCAGGCACCGACACCCGGCAAAAAATTATACCAAGACAAGGGGGAAAAATGTTTGATTTGAGCAAGCTCGGAGATATGGCCAAGATTGCCGGAGAGGCAAAGAACATGCAGGAAAAGCAGGAGAGAATGGCGAGAGAACAGCTTGAAATGCTCAAAAAAATATCCGGACAATTGGATACGGTCGTTTCTTTACTGAAAGAAAAAAAATAAGTTTCTTAAAACGAGTGAAAGAACAAAAAAATAACCGGTGCTCAAGAAGGGGCACCGGTTATTTTTTTAAAACCACTTCAATCAAAACTGAAACAGCTTGATTTTAGCAGCATCTCCGGAACCCTTTTCAGCTTCCTCAATGGTGTAACTGTCGTCTTTGGCCAGCCCAAGCGATGCGACTTTTTTCACACCACGGATTGTGTTGTCGACAACTTTTTCACCGGCTTGCTGGGTCCCGTCCAGCGTCCCGATGACTGGCGTTTCCGAGACGGTCCCCTGGGTGGTATCTTTAGTGACATCTCTGACATTGTCGTACGTGATTTCCTTGATTCCCGAACCGATGGTTCTGAGGGGAGTTCGTTTCTCCGAGGTGTGGGTTTCTTGAGCGAGCTGTTTTTGAGTTTTTTCCTGGGCGCGGGCGTCCTCATCATACTGGCCGCTTCTGGCCATAGCGGCGTTGAAGAACGCAGCTATTAGAACCAGGCCTAACAGAGAAATGTTTTTCATGGAAATAATCCTCGTTTCGCTTTTAATGCTTCGTCTGATGTTGGTAACTGGATGATCCCCGAGTCTATTGGGGACGTGTTTTAAAACCCATACGTGGGGGAGTATACATGATTCTTTTGCAAAGGAAAAGAACACACTCAGAACGAAGTAACGCTACGCAAACTGTTTTCCATTTCAGAAAGAATTCGGCTATAATTGCTGCGTCCTCAATGTGACAAGGTCGGTCTGTCCGGGATCCCGGTAAGTGATGTTCTGAGAAGAGATTTTTTAAAAGATATCCCTGGCCGTTATATGAAAAGGAGATTTAGGAAATGAATTGTTTGATTATTTACAGCCATCCGAATCCAGCAAGTTTTAACCATGCTATCCAGGAATCTCTCGTCAAAAGCCTTAAAGAGAATGGGAAGAATGTTCGTACTCGGGATCTCTACGCCATGAATTTTGATCCGGTACTCAAGGCCGATGATTTTGAAACTTTTTTGCGGGGCAAGACTCCCCGTGATATTGAAATTGAGCAGGAACATATTCGGTGGGCCGACGTGCTCATTTTTATCTATCCGATCTGGTGGGCGGGAATGCCGGCGATTACACGTGGGTATGTGGATCGTGTCCTCAGCAAAGGATTTGCCTATGAGGAAACACCTCAGGGTC
Organism: uncultured bacterium; assembly: GCA_964445745.1. GTDB lineage: Bacteria > Omnitrophota > Omnitrophia > Omnitrophales > Aquincolibacteriaceae > UBA1443. The sequence continues at coordinate 1,908 of CAYULU010000048.1, forward strand.
CCAAAGGCCTTTTGCAGGGGAAGAAAGTTTATATTATCAATACGATGGGGGCACCCCTTTCTGTTTACGAGGAGATGGGGATTTTTAAAGCCATGGATACTATTTATGACCAGCAACTTTTCGGGTTCTGCGGTTTTAAAGTTCTCGGGCATAAGTATTTTGGTTCCGTCCAGTCGGTCTCTGACGAGGAACGAAAGCGGATGCTAACGGAAGTCGATGGGATTGTTGCGGGGTTTGGAGGATAAAGGTTATGACGCCATCTACGTTTACAGGGACTTACCGGATTAAGGACAATAAGGTTATTATTCGTCTCAAAAATCAGATTTGCGACTCCGCGGAAGAATTGCTGGGGAGTAGCCTTTGCTTCGAGATGATCAAACGGGCGGTCGAGTCCCTTTGCAAACGTGAATCGATTCTCCTGAGGGTTTTTGGGAAGCGGGAACTCAACGAAGAATCACTGAAATTGCTTGTCAGAACATTCCAGTTTCTTGAAAAAATGGAAGCGGAGCATGTCGTCCGTGTCGTCCCCGGTTCAGAGGATTTTTTTAAAGATCGCAATCTGTTAAATGATTTTGTCGAATATCTTTATAATTTTTGGCGTAGCTATGAACGATTTATCGTCTGCGATTCGGAGGGAGACCAGTTTGATAAACGCCCTTACCGGACTTTTAACCAAACGATAGAAAACCTGACGGCACTTGTCCGTCAAACCTACCGTGAGATTCAGGAAAATATTACGGGCACCCATCCTCGCATTTATCGGCAGATCGCCGCTGGGGCCGAGATGGCGGTCATTGCGACTCCCAAACCTGTCCCTTACCCGGCAGGTTCTTACGAAAAGCTTTTGACGATCGGGATGATTCGGCAGATCCTTTTTTATCCGCCGCTTGTTCTGAATCCGCCGAATAATAAGCGGACGGGAAAGTTCGAAAGGATCCAGGAAAATCCTATAGACTGGTGTCATTTGAACCGGGAAGAATGGCTTTGTTATCCTGTCAAGGCCGGAGATTTTCTCGTGCATGTTTATTTTAGTGAGAAATTTTTCGAGCTCGGTCTTTCAATGGCGAACCTTTTTGAACTGGCCTCGGATCAGGACCTCAAACGGAAACCGGACGCGGTTTATCTGTACGGAGTTGCTGAAGATCAGTTTAAGGCTCGCGACGTATTTCCGACCGTTTTTTATGAGGATGAAAAGAACGGGATTCTGGTGGGGGCGGTTCCCGCGAAAAATGAGTTTGGTTATTTCGGATATCTTAAAAAAATGATTTTGACGCTTCACAATATCAAAAAGATCCGATCCGGGAAAATGCCTTTTCACGGTGCTTTTATGAAGATCTTTTTGAAAGGCAAAAAGCCCGCGACCTTGCTCTTGATCGGCGACTCGGGGGCCGGGAAATCAGAAACGGTTGAAGCGATGCGTGGTTTTGGTGCAGATCTGATTCAGGATGTGACCGTGATTGCAGATGACATGGGATCGCTGGAGATGAAAGAGGACGGGATCGTGGTAGGATTGGGGACCGAGACGGGTGCGTTTTCGAGGCTGGATGATTTGAAACCGGGATTCGCCCTGGGACAAATTGACCGGGCTATTATCATGAACCCTTATGAGGTGAACGCGCGGATTGCACTACCGATTACGTCGCTTGCCAATATTATTCAAGGGCATTCCGTGGATTTCGTGTTGTACGCGAACAACTATGAAGACATTGATGAAGATCATCCGGTGGTCGAGCGTTTCCAGACGTTTGAAGAGGCTTTTAAAGTTTTTCGCGATGGGGCGGTGATGAGCAAGGGGACGACCAAAACAGTGGGGCTGGTGCACACGTATTTTTCGAACGTATTTGGCCCGGTTCAATGTAAGGCGGAGCATGATGCGATCGCGAAGAAATTCTTTGAAGCCTTCTTTAAAAAAAATATATTCGTAGGTCAGATGCGCACGCGGCTTGGAGTGCCCGGTTGGGAACGAAAAGGCCCCGAGGAATCAGCGACAGCGCTTCTTGAATTAATTCGGAACGATCAACGGTATTGAGCCCTGGGGCGTGGTAGTTTGACTCAGGGGGACAGCCCTTTAGCAGAGCGCTAGGAGATTATGACCCAAGACGTTTGTATTTGCCTCCACGGGCACTTTTATCAGCCTCCCCGCGAAAATCCCTGGATTGAGGAGATTGAACAACAGGATAGCGCTGCGCCGTTTCATGACTGGAACGAGCGCATTCACTACGAATGCTATCTTCCGAACTCCCGTGCCCGTGCCCTGGACGCCAAAGGAAAAATCGTTGAGATCGTCAACAACTTTGAACGGTCGAGTTTTAATTTTGGGCCGACCCTCCTCTCCTGGATTGAATCAAAACATCCCGATACTTACAAAAGCATTATCCGCGCCGATCAGGTAAGCCGGGAGTTGCATCGGGGGCACGGAAATGCGATCGCACAGGTTTTTAATCACATGATCATGCCCCTTGCAAACCTAAGGGACAAGCGCACGCAGGTGCGGTGGGGCCTCGAGGATTTCAGGCATCGGTTTGGTCGCGAACCTGAGAGTATTTGGCTTCCGGAAACCGCTTGTAATGAGGACACCCTCGAAGTTCTGGTGGAAGAAAAGATCAAGTTCATCATTCTTTCCCCTTATCAGGCACGGGCGGTCCGGTCGATGGAAGGGGGTGAGTGGAGAGAGGTGACGGGGGGGCATATCGATCCGCGCAATCCCTATCGGTGTTTTTTAAAGAATAATCCTTCGAAGTATCTCGATATCTTTTTTTACGACGGCCCGATTTCTCGTGCTATCGGGTTCGACAACCTTCTTTTTGATGCAAAACTTTTTATGGATCGCCTTCAAAGTGCTGTGGTTAAAGATGGCGGTCCCCAGCTGATTCATATTGCCACTGACGGAGAGACGTATGGGCACCATAAACCGTTTGGAGACCGGGTGCTGGGGTACCTCACTTACATTGAAGTGCCCAAACGCGGATTTAAATTGACGAATTACGGGGAGTATCTTGAGGATCACCCCCCGCGAAATGAGGTGCGCTTAATTGAGGGGGAGAACGGTGAGGGGACAGCGTGGAGTTGTGCCCATGGAGTCGCACGTTGGAAGGACCACTGCGGGTGCCGCGGAGGTGGCCCCGCGAACTGGACCCAGCATTGGCGTAAACCGTTGCGATGGGCACTGGACTGGCTTCGGGATGAGCTGGCACGGGTTTATGAAAAAGAGGGAAGCAAATACCTGAAAGATGTCTGGGCGGCTCGCGACGATTACATTCGGATTATCCTGGATCGGAATGAAAAAACAACCCGCTCCTTTTTTTACAAGCACGCCCACCGGGAACTGAACAAGGCCGAGGTTACCGCATGCCTCAAGCTCCTCGAGATGCAGCGATACCTGATGCTGATGTATACGAGTTGTGGCTGGTTTTTTTCCGAAATTTCAGGCATTGAAACCGTTCAAATTCTTCAATATGCGGCCCGGGCGGTTCAACTGGGTGAGGAACTGAGCGGGGCGCAGTATGAGAGCGAATTTCTGGAGCATCTTGCGCTGGCCAAGAGCAATATCGAAACGTTTAAAGATGGGCGCGGAGTTTATGAGAAACTTGTGCGACCCGCGATGGCGACCTTGCAACACATCGTGAGTTACTACGCCATTTGCTCGATCTTTGAAGATTATTATGCCAAGAGCGATATCGTGAAGATGTATGCTTACAATCTCCATATTCTTCATCAGCGAAAAGAGTTTTTTGGAACGATCACGATGAACTTTGGCCGTGTGAAGGTGGTGTCCCGAGTCACGCTTGAAGAACGCGATCTTGTGTTCGTGGTGATTCAGATCGGATTCTACGATTTTCGATGTTCCGTTATGCCCTTCAAGGATGAGGTGTCCTTCGAGGCCCTTGAGAGGGACCTTTTTGATGCGCTTTACCAGTTGCCGATTCTTGACCTCTCTAAAAAGATCGATACCTACTTTGGGGAATCTTATTATGCGCTTAAAGACCTGCGCCTGGGGGACCGTGCAAATATCATCAGCCGGCTGACCCACGAAACGATCGAAAAGGTGAGTAACTTTTACGAGAACATTTACGAAGAAAATCTTCGAATGAACGAGATTTATCGCTCCATTAATGTCCCCATCCCCGTGGAGTTTCGTTATGCGGCGGAACATACACTGAGTAAACGTCTCATGGAATCGGTCCGGAGCTGGGGTTTGCAGGGGTTCCCGCTCAAGAAAACACTCTCGATTTACCGCATCATCGATTCCGCAAAAGCGCTTGATGTTCAGATACACAAGGAGCCGATTTCCAAACACTTGAGCGGAGAACTGGCATCCCTTGTCCGTAAGATCGTGGCTCAGCCGAGCGCTGAATTACTTGAGCAAGCGGTTTCTATTCTGAAGCTTTCGAAGAAAATCGATATTTTTCTTGATAAACGTGTTGTTCAGGACGAACTCTTTGCGTTTGTTCGCTCCTGGAAGGGGATTTTGCAAGCGATCCCCCAGGTTATTCGGGAGCAAGAGTCCCATTTTCTGCATCTGATGGAAGATCTCGAGCTTTCAACGGAAAAACTCCGTAAGCTCATGAGTGGACACGGCTGAGGTGAAAATCGAATTTTTTCTTGCCTGGGTCGAGTTCCGCGCTTAATATACCCAAACTTCAAAAAAGATGTGTCCTATAATACAAATTTTCTAGAGAGAACATTCGGAAAGGAACCCATATCCATGTCCACAGCCAATACTGAAAAAAAAGTTTTAATGAGTACGTTGCCGGGAGATGACGTTCGTCAGGTGATGTGGCGGTTTGCGGAACGTTACGAACACCAGATGGTGGTCCAGGCGACCCGTTCTGTGGCCCGGGGAATTGTTGCCCGTCTCGTAGCGGATAAACAGCGTGCCACGCACGACTGGACTCCACAAAAGCAGGAAATGCTTAAGGCTTTTGATGAGGCCGGCGTGACAGCCGCTTTTATGGAGCCGGATCAAGGCGGTTACATTACGGGTCCGAAAAACCTTGTCCTTGCGCTGGTGGCTTTTGAACTTGCCTGGGTAGATGCCGGCGCTGCGACCGCGAGCCTTGCCAATAACCTTGCGCTTGAGCCGATTCACGAAAAGGGAACACCCGAGCAAATTCATCATTATATGAGCGGGTGCGTACCGCCAAGGCCAGGCGAGAATCGTGAAATGCTCCGTGGCTCATTCGCGCTCACGGAACCCCTGCCTTATGTCGGCGTTGATGCCGGGATGCTTTCGGGTCGTATTCGCGTGGCAGAGTGGAAAGAAGGCAAAGAGCCCATGATCCAGGTCGAAAAACGCGGCCGGTTTATCACGAACATGGGGTATGCAAATTTTGTCACCGCTGCGGTCGATACGGATGACCCTAAAATTAAATCAAGCTGTATGGTGATTCTCGAAAAGGGGGATGAAGGAGTTTATGACCCGGGGTCTCCGACGTTAAAGCTTGTTCACCAGCTTTCCTGTACGCACGATCCTATTTTTAATTTGAAGATTCCTGCAAGTCGAATCATTGGCGGGTACACAATCAAGGACGGTGTGATTGTCCCGAACTACACTCATAACGAAGTGATCGAAGCTGTGTTTCGTCGGACTCGTGTGACCGTGGCGATGATGACGACCGCGAAGCTTCTTTCCGCGATCGAACCGGTGATCCGCTATCAGCGCACCCGCTACCGCGGCGGTGACGCGGCCAAGCCGGGCACTCCGCGTTACGATCTTGGTATTCAGCAAAAAGAAGATGCTCAGCATCGATTGATCGACGTGTGGGCGACCGGCGAAGCGAGCGCGTCCCTGGGATTTGAGGCCGCCCGGCTTTTCGATGAATTTGATCCTCTCGAGAAACAAAAAGACGCGAAGTTTTTAAAAGAAGGTATCAAAGGTGCACGCGCCCAGATGAAAGTTTTCGCCGAGCCGCGCAAAAAAGCGCTTGCCTACGTTGCGGAGATGGGGAAACCCGAGTCGCAACGCGACCCGAAGGTGATCGAGGCGTATGAGAATGATTTTCTCGTGCAGTATGCCGTAAAGGAGTCCCTTGCGGATGTTTTTTGCCCGGCGTGCAAGCTCTGGAACACGGGCTACGGCGCGACGATGATGCGCGAAGCCGTCAGCTTGATGGGCGGTTACGGCATTACGGAAGATTGCCCGGGGTTCCTCACGCAGAAATGGTCGGATGCTCAACTCGAAGCGACCTACGAAGGTCCGGAATGTGTTCAGCGCCGCCAGATGTCGCTCACCATGACCAATGAGATTTTCCTGGCCCAGTTCAAAAACTGGATCAAGGACCTGCGGGCGCTTGACGCCTCGAAACCTGAGATGGGCGCCGGAACGCTTGCGGGGGCGATGGAGCTCTGGCTTTGGTCCATTGAATATCTCCAAAATTCAAAAGATGCTAACGGCAAGACCCTCTACGGCGGTCAGCGTCAGGGTGTGACGTTCCCGCTGTCGGATGCGCTCGCATGGCTCCTGGGTTCCCGTCAGCTCATTCTCGATACGCTTGAGCTTGAGAAGAAGGGGCCTGAGAATCCGACCCTTGCGGAAGGGCTTCCCGGATTTGTTCAGTTTTACAGCGATTTGAGCTGTGTACAGGCGGCCCGCACGGCCGGCGAAGTTGCCAAGATTTGTGCCGAGCTTGTTTATGGCTACCATGCCAAAGGGGCGACTTGTGCTTCTCCGGA
>CAYULU010000049.1:0-8345 GCA_964445745.1 uncultured bacterium
CCCTCGAGGTAGCCGACGCGGCCTCCGTGGCCTGGCTCGCTGGGCTCGAGCAGCCCACCGAGGCCGACATCGCCCGGGGCGAGCAGCTCGTCCAGGCCCTCGAGGCCGCTCACGCGACCCTCACCCGGGCCCGTGAGGCCCTCGTGGCGGGCCAGGACGCGCTCCAGGACGTCCGCGAGGCGCTGGCCGTGCTGCGCGTGGCGGCCTCTCTGCTGGGCGCTCAGGCACCGCCGGGACTGGCGACGGCGCTGACCGAGGCGGATCGGGTGATCGGGGGTGCCTCGTGAGCGCCCTCGGCACCGCCCTCCGAATCCTCCGCGACCCCGTGGTCCGGGCCGTGGCCGTCCCGCTGATCGAGTCGATCGTCGCGTGGGCCCGCGGGGGCAATCGCCCAGCCTGGCTCGACGGGGCGCTTCGGGACGTGCCGTCGATCGACGGGGCGGTCCAGGCGCTCGAGGCCGCCAAGGACCGGAGGGGGCGACGGTGAGCGACTTCGACTGGGGGCTGGTCAACGGGATCAACCTGGGCCTGTCGTTCGCGGCGTTCGTCGCCGTCGTCGCGCACATCGCTTGGCCCGCGATCCGAGCGAGGTGGTCAAAGTGAGCGGCCGCACCGACGGCTCCGAGTGGGCCTGGCTCGCGTTCGCGATCGGGTCGCTCTTCCTCGGCGTGTGGGCGGTGACGGGCGGGTGCCAGTGGTGAGCCCCGAGGCCGTGCTCGCGGTCCTCCTGTCCCTGCCGACGTGGCAGGGGGACCGTGACGAGACGCCAGAGGAGCGACGCGACCTGCTCGGGCCCGTCGCGGTCGCCATCGCGGCGGCGTCCGAGGACCGGCGAGTCGTCGCCGCCGTCATCGCGCAAGGGCTCCACGAGTCCCGCTACGCCCGCCCGGTCCTCGAGAACCGGTGCCACGAGATGCCGGCCGGCGCGCGCTGCGACGAGGACGAGTGCGGGAACCCGCGCGCCCGCGGCCCCTGGCAACTGTGGCGCGTCGCCTGTCCGGCAGCCTACGAGTACGGGGCCGGGACGCAGGAGTCCCTGGTCGAGGAGGCCGCGTGCATCGCGCGTCTCTGGAGTGGCGGACTGCGAAGGTGTCGCGACCTGCACCCGGCAGGGGATGAGGCGGGCGCGTTTGCCGCTCTGCGTGGTGGCGCGTCGTGCCAGTCGCGCTCATCGGCCGACCGCGCTGCGACCATGCAAACCGTGCTGCTCAGGATAGGAGCCGAATGACCGACCCTCGCCGCGAACGCATCCTCGCAGAAGCTCGTGCCTGCCTGGGGATGGGCGGTCCCGAGCCGTGGGCGACGGAGATGGGGATCAAGGGTGCCATGCCCTCGACCTCGTACTGCGGGCTCGGGGTGCGCGCGGTGTGGCGTCGTTCCGGGCTCGTGGTGCCGGACTGGATCATCGGCAGCGCGAACCTGAAGGGGCTCACCAAGACAACGAAACCGCAACCAGCCGACCTCATCCAGTGGCGCGGCGACCTCGGACACCAGAGTCTCTTTGTGCGGAGCGAGGGATCGATCATCGTCTCGATCGACTGGAACACGACGGGCAAGGACCGCGAGGGCAAGCACTCGGCATCAACCGTCGCCGAGAAGCGCCGCGCCTCTGCCGACGTCCTGGCGTACTACTCCGCGCCGCTCTCCGCCGTGGCTCCGCAGCCGGCGCCGGCCCACGGCGGCACCGGGGCGGGGCTCCCTGCCGACCAGTGCCGAGGGATCGACGTCAGCGAGCACCAGGCGGTCGATGCGGTGGACTGGCGCGCGGCGGTTCGGCTCGGCTACCGCTACGGAATCGCCCGGCTGACGAACGGGACGACGCGGGACGCGCGTTGCGTCGAGCACTGCCGGCGCATCCGTGACGCTGGCCTCGTCCTCGGCGCCTACGTCTTCCACGTCTACTGGCGCACGCCTGCCGAGATGGTCGCTGCGTTTCTCCGGGACTCCGAGGCGTGCGGCTACGGGCTGCCAGGCGACCAGATCCCGTGGCTCGATGTGGAGTCGTGGACGGGGTCCAGCGGCTACCACCAGGCCGATCCATCATGGTCACCGGTGGCAGAGGAGACGGCAGCGCGGCTCGCTGAGCAGTTCGGATCGGTTGGGATCTACCTCAATGCGAGCGACTGGGCCGCGATGGGGTGCCCGACGTGGATCGGGCGCTACCCCCTCGCGTGTGCGCACTACACGGAGGCCGCCAATCCGCTCACGGCGGGCGGGATCCAGTGGTCGTGGTGGCAGCACCGGGTCGCACCGATCCCCGGCGTCTGCACCGTGCGCATCGACCAGTCGATCGCGCGCCTGCCGCTGCCGACAATCCGCCAGCCCGACGCGCAGCCCGCTCACCACGAGGAGCAGCGCGTCGACGGCGGCTGGATCGACGTCCCCTGGGACCGCGCCGAGCACAACCGGCTCCGCAACGCCGCCGAGGCCCGCAAGACCGACCGCGGCGAGTACGACTGAGGATCCATGGCGTTCCCCGGTAACCGTAGGTGGAAGTGCAAGCTCACGATCCCGCACGAGAACATACTCGGCGACATCGTGAACGACGGGCTCTTCCGCGTCACCCACGTCACGCTACCCGACGAGTTTCTAACCCTCGACGGTGACCAGGCTCCGCAGGACGGCGGCACCGACATCGCGGCAAGCTCCGACGAGCTCGGCACGGTGCAGATCCCGTGCTACGTGCGCCGGTGCGACCTGAACGCGACCCCGGCCAATTCGCGCGTTCAGATCTGGATCCGTCGCCAGGACGTCGAGGACGCGAGCGACACCGACATCTGGCTCTGGTGGGGCTCGGAGACGGAGACGGCCCCCGCAGTCGATGCCAACTACGGCCGTAACGACGTATTCAATGGCACGACGGGCACGGGCGCACCCGTGGCGGCGTGGGGCGTGTGGCTGTTCGACGAGGATCCGACCGATCCGTCGCCCTGCTACACCGACTATACCGGCAACGGGCACGGGGTGAACGACGGTGGGACCGTCACGCGCGTCGATGCGATGGACGTGCGCGGGGCGCAGACCAACGGATACGGCAACTGGGTTGTAGGAGCTGGAACGTGGTCCCCGGGAACCGGGGATTTCACCCTGCTGTGGGCCGGTGTTTTGGACGGCACTACCGTCTACATCAACGGGACCAATTGGCAGAATCTATTTATTACGACCGGGATCAGGATACAGCACCCGTCTGACTGGTTCTTTGGCCCCGCGGTAGCTACTACCGGCGCGACCGTGGGGATCTCTCGCGACGGCGGGTCACTGCTACTCGCCAGCGGTAGCGACAGCGACACCGCAACCGGGATCGATGCGTACAGTTTCGAGCTTGCCGCATGGCACGTTGAGTCCGACTCCGCCGCGGCGACCGTCTTTGCTGCCTTCCTAGACGCGGCAGTCAATGGGTACTGGATCCGCGCCTGGAACGACTGCCTCGTCTCCGAGGCGACGTTCTGGGAGTGCGGCGCGGTCGAGGCGGCGGCGGTGCAGGCGGTCTACACCGTCTCGCCGATCGCGGTCGGCTCCGAGGTGCGGTACTACGAGCAGCCGCACCCGCAGCAGTGGACGATCGACTTCGACGGGCTCGACGTCGCCGACCAGGACGGGACCTACTTCCTCTTTCAGGTGATGGGGTCGGGCGGCGCGTCGGATCATTATGCCTGGTTCGATCTCGATGACGGGTCTGCGGATCCGGAGGTCGCTGACCGCACGGGTCACGAGGTCAACGTTACCACCGGCGACACGGACGAGGACATCGCGGCAGCAGTCGCGACCGTGCTGGAGGGCGTCACGGGTCTAGACGCGACCGTATCGGGCACCGTCGTCACGGTGACAAACGAGCGCGATGGCGAACTCGAGCCGCCAGCGGACGCAACGGGGGCAGTGGCAACCGGCGCCGACATCGACACCGTGGTCCTGGGCGGGACTTCCGACGACGAGATCACCGGCGTGGAAACGAGTACCGGAACCTCGTGGGGAGGGGTGATCGCCGTGACCCGTCCGCGAATGGTGACCATTGTGATCATCCGCCCCGGGTATGAGCCAGTCCGGCTCGAGGGGTACGTCGTCCAGCCCGCAAACACACTCGTCCCCGTGTCGCAACGGGTCGATCTGAACTACTCGAACCCAACGTGAGAGAGCACCCATGGCAATTCTGAACGACCCAGACGACCTGAGCCAAGGCGGCTCGACCAGCGTGTCCGATGCCGTGTGGGATTCTCCCAGCGGTACGGGCGTCACCATCACTAGCGCCGGGGCGGGGCTCCCCACCATCGCCGCGGGAGCGTTCTTCGAGGTGCGCGACCACAGCAACGCCGTCAACAACGGGCTCTACGTGGCCACCGGCAGCCCGACGACGTCGTCGCTCCCGGCCACCAAGGTCAGCGGCGCGAACCCCGCGGCAGCCACGGCCGAGGCCGTGACCACGCTCGGCACCACGGCGGTCCCCAAGTCGATCTTCTTCGACACCGCGGCGCGGCGGATCTACCTCATCGAGGACGGGGAGCTGACGGCAGACGGCGTCTACGGGCGCACCGTCTACTCGGCCGCGGTGGACCTCTGGCACTCGGACGCCTTCCTGATCGCGGCGGCGCCGTTCCCGATGCGGTGCATCGACTACGACGCCGGAAAGTTCATCGTCGGGCAGGACCCGAGCGGCAACTACAACGGGTGGAACTGGGCGGACAACTCGACGCACTCGATCCGCACGACGAAGATGCTCCGTTCCTGCGGCTGGACCGCCTACGACTCCGCTGGCGCCGTGCGGGATATCTGGGCGTGCATCAAGACGCTGGGGTCGTTCGAGGCCGACGCCACGGACACCGCGTACTACCAGCTCGGCACGAACCAGGCGACGAACGACAGCGTTGACTTCACGTTCCCCGGACCCGTGAATGAGGCGATCAAGGTCTACGACGCCACCGTCTGCCGCGCGCAGGAGACGCCCAACGGATTCGACTTCGTGGATGGCGGAGCGGGCAACGACTCGATCGAGCGCAACGACGGCGGCTCGTTCGTCACCGACGGATTCAAGGTCGGAGGCAGGGTCGTAGTCGCCAACGCGCAGACCGCCGGCAACGACGGCTCGTACACGCTCCTCGCCGTCGCTGCCAGCGCGATGGAGGTCGCGACCGGCAGCTTCACCGCGGAGGACGACGACAACGCGGTCACCCTCGACGTGGATAACCGCGCCGCGTTCGCGGTCAAGCTCCGCGTGCGGGACGCGGACGCGCTCGGCAAGACCTTCGCCTCCTCGAACCTCGCGGCCATCGAGGAGAGCGCACTCACGAACAAGATCAGCGCGTTTCCGCTCAGCAACGCCGCGGACGTGAAGATCACCGTCACCGATGCGACCATCGACGCGGACGCGCCCTATACGGGGATGTCGATCACGTACTACGCGACACCGCAATCGCTCGGCGGCGGCGGCCTGCTCGTCGGCGGCCCGTACAATTTCGGCATCGTCATCGACGCCAACAACGGTACCGCCGAGCAGGTCTACGCCTACGTCCAGCGGCAGCTACGCAAGACGACCGACATCGACGCGGGCGCCGGCACCGTGATCGGGCGCTGCGCTGACGGGCTCTGCCGGTTCCTCGGCGACTCCTTCGAGGTCGGCAGCATCGACGGCGGCATCACGGTCCCGACGAACCCGCTCGGCGGTGGGTCGGGCGTCATGGTGATCAACCTGAACGCCGCAAGCCGGAACGCCACGACGGTCCGCGACAACACGAGCACGGCACGGTCGTTCCCCGTCTCCGTCACGGTGACTCTCGACAGCAACTCGATCGTCGAGGGCGACGCGGACGCCTACGCCTGGCTCTTCTTCGCGTACACGATCCGGACCACGGTGGCGGACCTCGTCATCAACGCGGCGGGGACGTTCACCTCGGCGGGCGGTGGGCTGCCCACGTCGATCGACGGCGGCGATGGCGGGTACGTTCTCGTCTCGGGGCTCACCGGGGCCGACGCCGCGATGAACGGCGTCTATCAGGTGACCGAGACGACCTCGGCGAATAGCTGGGCGGTCCAGCGGTACGACGGCACGGCGATGGCGACGACGAGCGCGGCGTCATGCACCGTGGACCAGCACGCGGTGAACACGCCGGGCGCGCTCATCGTGGACGACTCGCTCGGTGCGGACATCGCGGGCGCCGCAACCTCCGACATCGTGGCGGCGATCGACTTCTCCAGCAACGTCCAGGGCGGTCGCACCGGCGGGACGACCATGTACGTCGTCGGCAAGTCGATGGGCAAGGCGGGCGCGCAGCCCTACCAAGGAGACGTCATCACGATCGATGGCACCGTTCCGGTAACGGTGCCGCTCGCCGCGTCCAGCGAGCTGAATTACTCCAATCCGGCGTGACGGGAGCACTGTGGCGCAAGTCGCATCCTTCGACCCCCTCACGCTGCGGATCATCGAGCTGGCCGTATCGGGGGACACCTCGATCGACTGGATCGAAATCTACAGCGAGTGGAAGGATTGGGTCCTCGACGACCCCATCACGCGGGGCGGTTACCCTCCGGCGTTCCGCGTGGTGGGCGGCGAGGCACGGGGCGGCGGTGCGCCACGGCTGGGGACGACCTTCTTCCTCTGCAATGGGTGGCGGTTCCGCCCTGCGGAATACTCGCATCACGTCACCATGACCGGGAACATCGTCACCGACCCAGCTGGGGCGCGCGTTTGGGTCCCGACGCTGGGAGCGTTCACCGTCGGCGTGCAGCTCGAGTCCAGCAACCTCGTGGACACCGTCGCCGTCGGGTCCGGCGTGCTCCCGTCGGACGTGACGAGCATCGCGACCGCGACCCGTGACTCCATCCTCACCGACGCGACGCCGTTCGCTGGAGCCCGCATCGACGCGGCGATCTCGAGCGCTGGCGGAGGACTCACCGTTGGCCAAGCCGCGCAACTTGCCTCCGTCGCGGCGAATGCGGACGTTGCTACCTCGACGCGGGCCAGCCTCGTCGCCCAGACGACGCAGACGACGTGGCTCTCCCGGATCGCCACCGTGCTCGGGGCTCCTGGCGCCGTGGCTTCGGTGCTGTCGTCGTCCGGCACCGTCGGTGCGGGGGGCACCCTGACGACGCTCCGCCGGGTTGCTGGCGTGCTGTGGGGCACCATCGTCACCACCGACGCGGGGACTGCTGACGAGGAGACGACCGTGACCCCGGTGGACCTGCCATGATCTCCCGCTCGCACGCGCTCGCCGGCATCGGGTACGGCTCCATCGCGCTGGCCCTCGTCGGGCTGACCGCGATAGGGCCCGTCTCGGGGGCAGATGCCGTTGACGTCCCGGGCTCCGCTGACCTATCCCTCTCGCGCGACCTCGCGTCCCTCACCGCCGCCGTCACCGACGCGGCCACCCTCACGACCGAGCACGACCGCGCGCAACTCGGCGCGCCGCAGGTGGAGCCCATGGCAGAGCTGACGATCGAGCGCGACACCGCGCACCTCTGCGCCGCGGAGACGGACCAGGCCGTGATCGACGAGGAGCACGACTCGGCGACGCTGACGTGGGAGGCGGTGTCGTGATCTACCCCGGGCAGGTGGTCCGGTTCCCGTGCGCGTTCAGGACGTCGGACGGCACGCTGACGAATCCAACCACCGTCACCTACCGGCTACTCGAGCCCGCTGGCACCGAGACGGCCTACGTCTACGGCACCGCCTCCGAGGTCACGCGGACGGCGACGGGGCTCTACGCGCTGACCGTTCAGCTCGACACGGCCGGCGAGTGGTGGTGCCGAGCCGAGGGCACGGGCGCTGTCGCGGCGGTGGACGAGCTGGTGCGGTGCGTCGTGGTGACCGAATCGCACTTCGCCACGGCGGTACCGTGATCGATTCGGACACCGAGCGCCGCCGCATCCTTGCCACTCTCCTCCCATCCATCGCCTCCGAGGGCCTCCTCGACGCCGTCCTCGCGGTCGAGGCGCTGCTCGCGGCGATGGCACCGCACGGAGTGCAGCGGTGGCGCGGACTATCCGACGCCGAGCTGCTCGATCACCTCGAGTGCCACGTGCTCGAGGTGCAGGACGACCTCACGCGCCGCGACGAGGGGACCGGACACCTCACCGCGGCCCACGCCGCAGCACGCGCGGTGATGGCGCTCGCCAGAGCACTGGAGCGATCACGATGAGCGACCGACCCATCCCCGACACCGACCCCTGCCCCGCCACCGCCCCCGAGCACGACCCGCCCGAGCCGTCGATCCGGCAGGTCCTCGACCGGGTGGAGTGGCTGGGCACCGGGCTCGCCGAGGTGCTGCGCGAGCACCGTGCCGACACCGCGCGCACGGACGCCGCGCTGGCCGAGGCGATCGACCTCTGCCGCCAGTGCCTCGAGCAGGTGAGCCAGG
>CAYULU010000050.1:0-5191 GCA_964445745.1 uncultured bacterium
GCCTGCAATTTGCTAATACGTTCCTGGACCAGCCTGTTCAACTCGCGCACAGATTCTGTGCGCAATTCCGAGCGGGATAAAATTTCGCGAATGGTATTGACCAACCCTTGAGTGGACAAATCCAGGACGGTCGCATTAAAACCGGACTGGGCAAAACCTTTAAGACCATTTGCCAGCAATTTCCCCAATTGAACCCCCGGCTGGTCAAACGCGTAAATATTCAAAATCGCCCCTTGAGAAAAAATATTATGCTCATAAATAGCAAGCAATTTCCCAAGCGTCCTCGGCGTTAACTCAGTTAGGAGAATCGAAGTCGTCGGACGATTACCCTCGTACAACTCAAAGGGCAATAATCGCTCGATTTTTTCATCGCTCCAACCCTTCGCGGCTAATTCGCTGATAGCTTCCTCGCGGTTCTTGCCCTGCATCATAGCGGTTGTTTGTGCCATAAAATTCTGCAAAAGCACCGCGTGCTGACCGTTTTCCGTTTCGTAAGGATTGTGAGCGAACGAAATAAAATCAGTCGGAACACGGGTCGTCCCCTGATGTTTGTTCTGAAAATACGAATGCTGGACATCCGTACCGGCTCCTCCGATGATAATGTCGCCGGTATCATAGTCGACGCGTTTCCCCGAGCGATCACGCGATTTCCCCAAACTTTCCATATCCACTTGTTGCATGTGGCGGTAAAACTCGCGAAGGGCCGTAGAATAGGTCACGATCCCGTGCGTTTGCAGTTTGAAAAAGTTGCGGTACCAAATCCTGAAAAGCGCCATCAGCACAGGGATGTTCTTATCAAAAGAAGCTGTCCTGAAATGCTCATCGGCTTCGCGAGCACCTTCCAACATTTCTACAAAATGATCAAACCCTATATAGGTCGCCAGTGATAATCCCACTGCGGACCACACAGAATAACGTCCTCCGACCCAATCCCAGAATTCGAACATGTTTTGGGTATCAATACCAAATTTAGCCACACCTTCGGCATTGGTCGAAACAGCCACAAAATGTTTCGCAATATCAGACTCCGTGGCTCCCTCTTGTCCAAGAAACCATTTTCTTGCAGTCTCGGCATTCATTGCGGTTTCCTGCGTTGTCCAACTCTTTGAACTGACAATAAACATGACGTTCTTGGCGTTGATTTTTTTGAGAACTCGCCCCAAATCAGTCGGATCCACATTGGACACATAATGCACATTAAGCCCCGCCTGGGCGTATTCCTCTAAAGCAACAGCTCCCATCCGCGGACCAAGATCCGAGCCCCCGATGCCAATGCTCACGATATCTGTGATTCTTTCTCCTGTATAGCCACGCCATTCGCCACTGCGAATTTTTTCAGAAAAATCCTTAATCTGATTCAAGACACGGAGGACATCAGGCATCACATCCTTGCCATCCACATAAATCGGCGATACCGCCTCAACCTTACCGGTCTCGGGATTCTTTCGGATATTCCTTAACGCCACATGAAGCACCGCGCGGCCTTCTGTCTCATTGATCTTCGCTCCGGCAAACATAAGGTCGATCGACTCGCGAAGCCTGGTTTCATTGGCCAATTGAAGAAGCAATTTTATCGTCGTAGGGTTCGCCAATTGCTTGCTGAAATCCACGAACAAATCATTCCCCAACCATTGGGACATACGCTGAAAGCGCTCGGTGTCTTCAGCTGTCATCGCACGCATGGAACGTTCTTTTATTTCTAGGGCATGCGCATTGAGCTCTTGCCATGATACTGTTTGGGAAGGATCCACCCGCGGCATCACCCCAGCCGCCTCAACTTTACCCCCTTGATCGCCATCATTCCGAGCCTCACTTCGGGCCAGGGAAACATCCCCCATCCGTTCGTCGCTTTGACCTGCCGTTCGAATTTCACTCCTTCTTTGGGAAGCTTCGTTGGGTGAAATCTTCTCCTGAAACAACCGTCCATGCACAGCTACAAAAGCCTGGAGCAAACCGTCATATCCGGCATCAAATTGTTCGTATTGCGGCAATTTCCGAAAAACACTTCCTGCCAAACGGAAGAATCCCGCAAAAAAACCTAATAATGAAACAGCGGGAAGAATCCACATCCCTGGCCCATCAGGAAGGTTGAGGGAGAAAACAAAAGACATAATGCCCAGGAGGGCAACAAACCCTGCCAACATGGCATCAACCTCAACACGTCTTAATACTTCTTGTGACTCTAAAATAGCAACAATCAGCTCAGGCGCCAAACGATCTATCTTTAGGTTCGTAATCCCCTGATTGTTGTAGTTCTCGTAAAATCTGCGCCAGACAGCCTCCGTAAATCCCCGTTCCGGTTCGGGCAACCCTTTAACTTCAGCTAATATCAAGCCGTTCAATTCAGAAAGGGATAGAGTCCCCCGATAAGTAGTTTCGAAATTAGAATCCGCTCGCAATTCCGACCTTGGGCCTGGCTGATTCACTACAATAGGAGCTGGCTCAACCGGCGTCATCCCTGCTTCTTTTTCTGCAATGCGCCGGGCATTGGACAAAAAACAAAAATATGCAAAAACTCCCAAAATAGCCGCGACGACGAATTTTATAGCGACCTTGGTTAAAAATTCATCCAGGTCTTGCTGTAGTCGCGCATTTTCTCTGCTACTCCTCAGCGGCGGCAGCGGCCTATCCTGGCGCGATTCTGAGCGCGAAGCGAGGGCAACCTTGGCTAAATCCTCCCGGCTATCACCATTCACAAGACCAAATCCCATAAAAATATAAATCGCTATTTTTCGTTCGATCTCATTTAGGGATTGTCCAGGTTTCGGGTGACTCTCGGCCGATTGAACCCATTTCTGGAATTCTTTCCCGGGAAAATCCTTAAACAGAGAGATCAACGTTCCAGATTCGAGGTATTTATACTGTGCAAGATCAACCTCGCTCCAGTTTTGAACCGTAGGCCGGGGTTCTCCGTCCCTCGCAATATAGTTACCAGACAAGTGCCTCAACTGCATATAAAGTTCTTGGAGTTTTAAAAGGCCCTTTACCAGAGACGTTTCGATTTCAGTCAGACGCACCATCGCTTTCCCGATTTGGTCTATCCTGAGCCCGTCATACTGTTTCCAAAGCAGGTTCCGCTCCTCCGTAAGCCGAACTTGCTCTTCCTTCAGAGTCGAAATACTTTCCTGAACCGATTTCCATAATTCGGGAGTTGCTCCCGTTTCTGTCAAAGGTTCCGATAAAATATGCGCCCCCAAGTTCAAGGCAACATCATCCAGAGCGCGAATCACGTCCTCACGATTTTGAGCATACCAGTCATCCAGGCGAACCTCATCCGGAATCAAGCGTGTGTTCTGAAAAACTTCCCAAAAGGCATTCTGGACATCAAGACTAAGTTCACTAAAAGTTTGAGCCCGTCTGATGTTCTCCAGAGTACGCTGTGAGCTCCCCACTTGCCGGGACACTTCGTCCGCGACTTGTTTTGTGAGTCGTACTTCAGCTCGGTTTTTAAGCACTTTGGCCAAAGTTTCAGCGGCCTGTGGATTATCAACAACCACAGGGAGGGTAACGCGATAGGCCATGCGAGCAAGCGCTTTTACATCGGCTCCCATATCGATCAACTCCTGGGAAGTATGCATCAACGGAACCGTTTCACGTGTAGACGTTCTTGCATGAAGTGCTGAATGAGATGCCTCCCGATTCGTAACTTGATGATTCGAGGCTAGCTCTGCGACCGCTTGGGTCATCCGGAGGGTATTTTCAATGTAATGCCTGTGCCCGGCTTCATCCTGGCCCGTGATTTTGGGCGTTACAAGCGCGTAGGTGTAGCCCTTGGATTCAAAATAATTCCTGAAAGGCTGAGCATGGAAACCACCGGTCACTACCGCGACTTTGTTCGCACCGGTTTCCTTGAGGCGTTTTTCGACCATGTCAAGCATCGCAAGGTCACGGGCCTTGACGCCGGCATAAAACTGCATCGCACTGTCAAATAATCCATCCAGTTCATCAAGGTGGGAAAATTGAACTTTCCCCGCGCGTCCGGCCCCAGGAGTCTGGCCCGCAAGACTTTCAAGACGATGCACGATGGAAGAAGGAGATAAAACATTTTGACCGTTTTGGAGTGAGGAGCTGACAGGCTCCGCAGACGCAAGAATTGTTTCATAATCTTCAGGCAGAAGTTCCAACGCAAAAAGTTTCTGGAGAAGCCGGTAGTCTTTTAAAAGTGCCACAATCGCTTTTTCGGAATCCGTTCGGGCAAGCCGGGATGTAATCAGCTCCGCGACCTTGTAAGATTCGTCCATTAACCTGTCGGCTTTCAGTTCACTCGTCAAAAGCAGGATCCCGATAAAATAACGAACGTTGGGATAAAGCTGGTAATTAAAATTGGTCGGAAGACGACGAACCATGGATTCGAATAAAAGGCTCGTTTCGGGATCCGGCAATTGTTGCCCCATTCGATCGAGCTGAAGAAGTTCTCCGATTTGAGTCAAAAAAGATACCGGGCGAACAGACTCTTGTCGCGCCGCGGGCGCCAAGGCGTCGTTCTGGGCCGCTCGTCTTTCCTCCGGAATAAACCGCTTGATAGCTTTTAAGAATTTTCCCCGTTCTTTCTCAAACTGCTGCAGATCCAGATTCTTTTGAAGCTCCTTGATTTTAAAAAGACGAACCGTCATGGGCCACTCAACCTGGTTCGCAGGGTGATTAAGATCAAGCAGGAGATTTTTCTGTGATTCGTCCTTAAGGTAGGAAAACCAGGCATCCACACTCATCAATCTTTTTTCAAAAGACTCCTGGGTGCGGATAAACCGCCGAAGGGAGTCGCTTAAATGCGGCGCAGAAAGCCGGGTAATTCCTTCATCCATATCACGCAAGAATTGTTCTGTCTTTTGTTTCTGTGTGAGAACCCGGACAAAGGCCTCCCCATTCTCCCGGTAAGTCTTGGCATCTTCAATGCCATACGCCTCTGCTGACCCCATAACACGATCCCCGGCTTCCGTAGTTCCAATTTGGTCGAGCAGATACAGTTCCGGTCCTTTCACAAGAGCGTGCCGGGCGAGCTGATCCGCCACTTTCATCGTACGTTTGGGATCTCCCGGAAAAAAATTTAGCATCTCAGGCCGGAGTTTAAAAGCGCTTCCTTCCACAAGTAATGTATGAATGCCGTAATTTTTATCAAGGTGGTGGAGAATTTTCCGGATCTTCTGCTGGGCGTCGTAATGTCCGTGCGCCGTCTGAATATGGACAATGCCAG
>CAYULU010000050.1:5291-7959 GCA_964445745.1 uncultured bacterium
ATCTTCTGCTGGGCGTCGTAATGTCCGTGCGCCGTCTGAATATGGACAATGCCAGGACCTTGCCCGAGATCCAGGTTTTCAATTTTCCCGAGATCTTTCGGTATAAAAAATTTAAAAGTCGAATCAAAAGCAGCTTGATACGGAAGGCTAACCTCGGGCGCCGGCAAAGGCGTCATGGCAAAAGACACCCCGGGAGTCCAGATTGTCGTCGTGATGAACGCAACAAGTGTCACCACCGATATGAGGGACTTGCCTTTGCAGGAAGGTGTACGGCTGATACTTAATCCTTGATTGATTTTTTTAGACATTTAGCGAAACCTTTCTCCCGAAGGAATGGGTTGCCTGACCGAAAAAAAAGAAAGACTTGGATTTACCTCGATTTTTACAAAGTCTTGGAAAATATAACTGACACTTTTTGTAATTACAAGGGTGGGGAGGGTTATTTGCAGTTTTGAAACTCAATGACACAAATGGCTTCTTGTATCGTATTCAACGATCACTTCTCTATCGCTTTCAAAATATAGCGTTTCATAACTTTTTTGCCGGAGAAAAAATCACCTTCTTTTGATCTTTTTTTTCAAAAATTCAGCTCACAGGGCAATGAAATAAATCCTTACAATGCAAAGTCCGATCATGGAAAGGGAAAGTTTATATTCTTGTTTCATAAGCAGGTGGGCCCATGATCTGACCATGGGGTTCAGGTAATCTTGAACGTCAAAACAAAACGATAATACGCCGTTCAGGACAAGAACAAAGTTCCGGTCTCTTTTATCCTTTAGGAACAAACAGGTTGTGAATCCACGCGAGCAAAAATCCAAAAATCGCTCCGTCTGCCACCGCACAACCCGACGCCATTAAGATCCATTTCCATCCCGTTGCGTTCGCGCACCAGGGATAAATGGAATCAATCATCTCAAGGAACTTAAAACCGTACCCAGGTTGGGCAAGATTGACCATTCCTACAACAGCTACCCCACCTCCCCAGAGAACCGCAGCCGCAATTGTCATTCCTGTCAGTGAAAGTTGTCTCATGGTTTCTTCCGGATTTACGAGCCGCTATTTTCGCACTTACCTTTAGATCCTTGCTGTTTGTTGGGACACTCCCCGGTCCAACAGTAAAGGCAAAGTTTTTCCCTGGGAAGACCAATCGCTTTCACCATGTCCTCAACGGTTTGATAGCGGAGGGTCGTGACCCCGAGGTCGTGCGCGATCCAATCCACCATTTTCTTATGCTTGGGACTGCCGGAATTCACATATTCAGAAACATCTTCAACATCACAGCCCTCGATATTGCGAATGGCCCTGCGAGCGACAAGCTCGTGGGTACTCCTTGTCGAAAGACAGAATTTACAGGGAAACATGATCGGTGGACAAGCCGGCCTGACGTGGATTTCTTTCGCACCTGCGTCCCACAGTTTATTGATCGTAAAATTCTTAAGCTGGGTCCCACGGACAACCGAGTCGTCGCAGATCACAATTCGGTTACCATTAATGATCTCACGGATCGGAACCAGCTTCATTTTTGCGACCAGGTCCCGTTGTTCCTGGGTAGGCGGCGTATAACTCCGGCCGTATCCAGGCGTATACTTGACCAGCGGGCGGCGAAACGGCTTCCCGCTTTCCATCGCATAACCGATCGCATGACTTGTTCCGCTATCCGGCACCCCCGCCACCACATCCGACTTAATGTCCTTGTCTCTTCGTGCAAGTGCCGCCCCACAGCGCTCCCGCGCAGCCTCTGTATTGATCCCCTCATAATCCGAGGCCGGAAACCCCGTATAAATCCATAGAAACGTGCAAATCTGCATCGCGCCGTTCCCTTCCTTCTGCGACACCAACCCATCCTCCGTCAGCAAAACGATCTCGCCAGGCGCCAAATATTTCATGACTTTAAGATCCGAATTCGGAAACGATGAAGTTTCTGAGGCGATCGCGTAAGTCTCAGCGTGTCTTGCCACCACAAGCGGCGTGTATCCCCACCGGTCACGGGCCGCGTAAACCCCGTCTTTATTCAGAATAAGGAGCGAACAGGATCCTTCGATTTTATCGAACATGTGATCAATCCCGTCAATCAAATTGTCCCCAAGCGTGATAAGCCGGGCGATCAACTCGGTCGTGTTCACCGGCCCCTTCGTGCTCATTTCCGCGAAAGAATGCCCCTGATCAAGAAGTTCCTGCACAAGCGATTCAGCATTTTCAATCAGACCCATCGTCACGATACAAAACGGACCAAATTTGGAATTAAGATAAATCGGTTGTTCGTTGGAATCGCTGATAACGCCAATGCCCTTATTGCCGGCCAACCCCGGAATGTCCTCAAAAAATTTCGATTTAAACTGACTTTGTCCGATCTCGTGAATTTGCCGGAAAAATCGATTTCCATTCATCACCGCCAGACCGCCAAATTCCGTTCCCAGGTGAGAGTGATAATCCGTGCCATAAAAAAGCGTTTCGATGCAATCCTTCTTCGAAACAACCCCGTAAATACCGCTCATACTTCATCCCTCCGAAAGACGAAAGTCTTGTCAGCACTTTCGCTTGATTTTGATACCGATTATTTCCATCATTTTGAGTTCGAACTTTTCCACTTTCGATGATCCAGAGCCGACCGGCCCTAGAGGCGGTTTCACAAGTATTTCCAACCCGTTGTTTCTCAAGGGGTTGGAAA
>CAYULU010000051.1:0-7833 GCA_964445745.1 uncultured bacterium
GCATACTTGGCGTAAGGAGCACCACCCCGCGCAACATCCACCACCCCGCCGACAATACCCCCGACCATCTGCACCGTTCCCCGTAACGCCCCCGTCACAATTCCAAATGGGAACATGATACACTGGGAATCCTGAACCATTGCCGTTGGAATGGCCAGGGTGCTCCCGAGGATCCTGCCGGCCCCGCGCTGGATATAAGCCATGTTCCGCAAGTCAGAAGCCCATACATCGGGGACAACGTTGAATAAAAAAACAACGATGACCGCCAAAGAAACAGAGAGGACTGTTTTATTCATACCCTGAATATCGGCATTTAAAGATTGAACTTTTGAAAAATTTCGATAGCATGTCCGGCATGACAAAACACATTCTAGTGACAGGCGGTTCCGGTTTTATCGGCTCCAATCTTGTCATGGAACTCCAGAACCGTTTCCCCGAAGATTTCATCACCATCCTGGAAGACTTCCGGAGTTCCTCCTTCAAGAATCTTCTCGGTTTCAAAGGCGATGTCCTCGCTTATAACTGTGCGGACAAGGCATGGATGAGCTGGGCCAAGGGGCGAAAAATAAAAATCATCTATCACATGGCTTCGATCACGGATACGACGATCCACGATCAGCAAAAAATGATTTTTGATAATGTGGAGGGATTTCGTAATATTCTCGATCTCGCAACCGGGAAAAAGGTCCCGGTGGTTTACGCTTCCTCAGCCGCCACCTACGGAACGATCGATCGCCCGATCAAGGAATCTGATGCGGGGCAGGCCAATAACATTTATGGCTATTCCAAGTGGATCATGGATCAGACCGCACGCGCGTACTATCCCAGGATGAAAGTGGTGGGGCTTCGTTTCTTCAATGTTTTTGGCCCCGGGGAAAGCTACAAGGGCCACACATCAAGCATGATTTACCAACTCTGTCTTCAGATGATGGCTGGAAAACGGCCGCGTATTTTTAAGTGGGGTGAGCAAAAACGCGATCATATTTATGTCAAGGATGTCGTGTCCGCGGTGCTGATGGCCCATCAATCAAAAGCATCAACCGTCATGAATCTTGGAACGGGTCAAGCGACTTCATTTAATGAAATTGTGGATGCCCTTAACGAGGCGCTTGGGACTGACCTGAAACCGGATTATTTCGATAATCCTTACACGGCTTTTTATCAAAATTACACACAGGCCGACATGAGCCATCACGAATCAATGACCGGGTTTCGCTGTCAATACACGACCCGTGAAGGCATCATCGACTACGTCCGGAATTACCTTTCTAAAAAATAGTTTGGAGCCGGGAGGTTCAACGATGATCACTGTCATGAATGGTTCATTCCAGTACGGTCGGCGCATCACCGGCGGGGCTCACTGACCTTATGAAGCGAGAACATTTCATTTCTTCGTTCTTTTTTGTCGCACTCGTTTTTATTGTTTATCTTGTCGTTCGGATCTTTTCACCTTTTGCCTCAGCCATGTTCTGGTCCGCGATTTTGACATTCGCCCTTTATCCCGCCTACCGACCCGTTTGCAAACGTTTCCCGAAACATACCACGCTTACCGCCATCATTATGACGTTTCTTGTCTTCATCCTGATCATCCTGCCCCTGGTATTGATCCTGATTAATGTCACTACCCAGGCAATCGAAACTTCTCAGTGGGTCTATGATTACATCCGGCAGGGAAAACTGGAGCAGATGATCGAGAATGTCCGGGCAACAAGCTGGATCCAGAAGGTTGAAACAAAAATCGTCCAGTGGGATATTCTGAAGCAAAATCTGACGTCATGGCTCCTGGCCATCACCAAGAATGCGGGAAACTACACGGCCTCACAGGTCGGGGTTCTCACAAAAAACATCTTTTTCTTTCTTCTGAATTTCTTTTTCATGTTCTTTCTCACGTTTGTTTTCTTCAAACACGGCACAGCCATTTATGAATTCATCTATCAAATCGCTCCCTTCGAGAAAGAAACCAAAGACGCCGTATTTCAGCAGATCAATGATACATTCACAGCCGTCATACGCGGACAAATTCTCACCAGCTTCGCCCAGGCCTTGCTGGCAGGGATGACTTTTTGGGTCCTGGGAATTCCGGTGCCTGTACTCTTCGCCTTTTTCCTCTTCCTGACTTCGCTTGTCCCGATCCTCGGCGCGGCGGCAATCTGGGTACCGCTCACCCTTTATCTCGTCCTCTCCCAGCTTTACCTCAAGGCCCTCATCCTGGCCGTGGTAGGAGTCCTCGGAATCAGTCTGCTGGACAACATTATCAAACCTGCCATCATCGGGGAAAGAACTAAGCTTCCCTACTTTTTACTTTTTTTCGGGATTATGGGAGGGCTAAAATTTTTCGGCCTGATGGGTATTTTTCTCGCCCCAGTTGTCCTTGCAGTCTTCTTCGCGCTGATCCGGATTTACCGGCAACAATATCTATAAAAAGCCGGCGGTTGAAAAAGGGCCCTTCCCTTTCTTTCATCCCCCCAGAATTTTGGTGTCTTGGCCGATCTTGATTCCCTTCATCCAGGCTTCCAGTTCCTGAGGAGCCTGACTATTGGCAAGGGCCGTTTCTCTTGAGATCAGCTTCTTTTCCCAGAGTTGAAACAGGGACTGATCCAGGGTCTGCATCCCTTCCTGGGCACAGTTCCTGAGCACTTGGGGGAGCTTGTCAATTTTATGTTCCAGAATAAGCTGTCTGACCGTGTAATTACCCAGCATGATTTCGACGGCCGGAATAAGGCTCTTCCCATCTGTCCCCACCAGGAGTTTCTGGGCCGCAATACAAGTCACATTCATCGCAAAATGCCGAAGCATGGATTCACGCTGCTCCGGCTGAAAAAATCCGAGGACGCGATCAAAAACCTGGTACACGGACTGGGCGTGAACCGTCGAAATGACAAGACGCCCCACTTCGGCCGAAGCGAGCGCAAAATTAAAAGATTCAGCGTCCCGCATCTCCCCAATCATGACAACATCGGGGGACTGCCGCACCATATATTTGATCGCCGAGTTGAAACTTTCTGTGTCGCCGCCAACTTCACGCTGTTGAATCAGGCACTCTCCGTCCGCATGAAGGTACTCGACCGGATCTTCGATCGTCATAATGTGTTTCTGGACTTTTTCGTTCATGGTTTGAATCATCGCTGCAAGGGTCGTCGTTTTCCCGGAAGAGACTGTCCCCGCAATCAGGATAATGCCGGATTTTTCAAGAGCCACTTTCTCGAGAACCGGCGGAAGATTTAATTCTGAAAATCGGGGGATCCCTTTCCAGAGAAGCCGGAACACCATGGAAAGCGTCCCCTGCTGAAAAAAAACATTGCCGCGAAACCGGCATCCCCGGGACGAATGGTCAAACCCAAAATCAACACTCTTGTTTCGCTGGAGCATCTGAAGTTGCGGAGCCGTTAAAATACTCTCGGCAAGCGTCTGCATCCCTGCCGCATCGATCGGCTGGCACGACGGGATCTCCACAACACGATTTCCCAACCTCAGCCGGGGGCCCGAATGAGCCTTTAGAAAAACATCCTGTCCCTTTTGCTGGATGGCGTAATCAAGGAGAGACATCAAATAAACTTTTGGGTCCATAAAAACCTTCCTTTTCGAACCGGAAATCCGGCATTGTGTTGGGGCATTTTAACAACCCCACCGTATTGCATCAAGCTGGCGTTCGCTCTCGTCAGAAAAATTTCCTGTGAAGCTCAAAAAAATCGCTGTTTCATTTTTATTCCTTCTTGATTATCATACCAGACCATGAAGGATACCACCGCATGAGAATTACGAAAAAGACTCCGGCTCTTGAAATTTATCAGCAAGCCTACCGGCTCTATCAAATTCGCATTCTGACTATTCTTGCCCTGATCCCCCTTTATATCCTGACAAACCGGTGGGGTAGTTTTGATGTCAATATCTGGCCGCTTATTTTTGTCGTCTTGATCGAGGTATTCCTCAACCGCCCTTACCGATTTTTATACACCGACTCCGCATCGTCTTACCGGGCCATGATCGGTTCAGTCATCATCGATTTCGTGGCCGAAACCACCCTCCTTCATCTCTTGGGCGATATCGATTTCTTTATCTATGGCGTTTGTTATTTCATTACCATGGTTTATTGCGCGCTCCATTTCCCCGCTTTCATGACCCTCCTGTTTGCCACACTGGCATCGTTCCTCTACGCGGCCCTCCTTACCCTGGGCCAAGCGGACCTTATCCCGCTAACCATTTCTTTTGGCCCGGGAGTCACCCAATCGGAACAAATCGGATTTGTCGTCCGGCAAATCGCCTTTTTTTATCTCATTGGAATTCTCGTGCGATTCGTGGCAAAGGCCATGACTCAAAAAGAAGAACATCTTGAAGAACTTATTTGGGAACTAAAATCGACCAATGAAAAAATAAAATATGCTTATCACCTCCAGACGGATTATTTTGCCAAAATGAGCCACGAGATTCGCGCTCCTCTCAACTCAATCATGGGATTTTCCCAGCTACTCCTTGAGAACACAACGGGCCCACTCACTGAAAAACAGAAGGATTTTATTGCGCGAATTGAACGAAGCGGCGGCCACTTGAGGGATATGATCAATGACGTCCTGGACATTTCCAAAATCGAATCAAAAAAAATGACCCTTTCGCTTCACGAGGTCAATCTGGTCAAGGTCATTGACTCCGTTTTTGATTTTTTCTACGAGGAAGCCTCCTTAAAGAAAATCCTGTTCGCCGTCACCGACAAACCCCGGGAACCCCTGCTCGTCACCTGTGATGAGCTTAAAATCCGGCAAGTACTCTATAACCTTCTTTCGAACGCAATCAAGTTCACTCCCTCAGGGGGCCATATTGCCATGTCCCTGAAAAAAGGGCCGGAAAGTGTCATCGTCTGCATTGACGATTCAGGACCGGGGATTAGTCCGGAATTTCAGAAAGTGATCTTCACGCCCTATGAACAAACGGGACGTACCACAAACACGGAAAGCAAAGGAACGGGGCTGGGGCTAGCGATTTCAAAGCAGTTTGTAACGATGCACGGGGGGAAAATTTACGTAAAAAGCGAGCCGGGGCAGGGTTCACAATTTTACGTGGAAATTCCTTTCAAGGCGAATCCTCCTTCTAATATCGGATCAGTTGAAACCGGAAATCCCCAGCGATCATTCGACTCCATCAACCCTCAGCCTTCGAACCCCCGACAATAAGCTCTTCTTTTGATCGTATCCCACTTCAGGGGAAAATCCCGGCACTGGGCTGGTCTTACCGCGTATACCCTACATCGGTTCTCATCAAGAAAGATACAGACCTCATCATTGTGCTTCTTGAGAACAAGATGTCTTTTCTCAAGGACATCACAATACCGGTCCGTAAAATCATACAACTCCATCCCAAGATAAGCCGCCAGATTCTCAGCCTCCCCGTTCGCAAGATACACATATCCCGCCTGGCGACAACATGAGCCACACTGTTTGCATCTGAAGGAAGGCATAGAATGACGATGCCACGCCCCGCGAAAATCACAGTTCGCGAACCGTAGCCCCGAGGGGTTATTTTTTAGCCATCTGTTGTTCCACAAAATCACCGGCCACAGGCAGTTTATAACGTTCTCCCTTGTAAGCTTTGACCATCAAAAGAACCCAAAGGACAAGGCTCAGAATGCTGAGGCAGAAGGCAACCAGCCAGCCCAAAATGGGAATGAACACAAGCACAAACGACGCCGCATGCAGGGCTCCGAAGGTCACAAGGGATTGCAGGGCATGGAACCTTACATATTCATTATTTTTTTCGAGGAAAAGGAAAACCAGGCCGGTCACCCACCCAAGGGCGTAACAAATCAGGGCCTCCAGATTCTCCGTTACTCCAAGTACTGTTTTCTTATTTTCTTCGGTCATGGGTCACCTCACTTTATTGAGTTAATCATTTTGTCAGAAATAAATTTATAACTCTTCATCCTGTTTTCTAACCTCTTGTTGTAGCACTAAAGTTAACACATTTTATCCTGAGTTTACCTTCTTGGACACCCTCTATAATATGGCGAAATAACTCTGCCCTGCTCAAACCATTCTTGTTATTTTTTAAAAAAAACCTTTAAGACCAATTTCTTCAATTTGGATAAAACCCACCTTCGTCCGTGACGGGTCAGGAAAAAATTCACCCCCCAGCACAGTTTCAAAACGGGCGAATAATAACGGTATAATTTCATAAAAGGCACCCCTTGGGACAACTGCCGCATAAAGACAGCCCTCCAAAAGGGTTTCGGCACCACACCGGACAAAAGCCTGGGGTTTCCAGGCACTGCAATATCAAAACCAGTCTCTCTTAATTCAATGTTTTCTTTACTTCGAAGCAAATCAATCCATTCATTCCCTTTGAGGGTATTCGTCAAAATAACAGATACTCCGCGCCAGTCACTCCACTGGCTGGGAACCCTCCAAAAATCTCCCACCGTGATATCTCCCGGGCGGATACTTCCCTGGTATCGGCAATCATGACATGAGTCCATCATAATCACGTGATCCACCAGGAAGGCCCTCACAAATGGGTCTTTCATAAACTTGCCATCATATAACCTCTCGGATTGAGTCACTGCCCTGATATTAAAACTGGAGTTATTGCTTTTCCCTCTAAAGCAATAGGACTTTAATCCTTCGGGAAAAAATTCGTCACGATATTGCTGAAAAGCCCGCAAGGATGGCACTCCATGACAAATCAAGTCCACCAGAAGCACTTTTTCTCTCTGCTTTTGGGATAATGCAAGTCCGAGAGCCGCCACCTGACACGGTGTACCGCAAAACAGAACATCCCTGCCTTTTTCAGAAATCTCCCGTATAGTCCGAATCACCTTACCGATTTTGCTTGGGACATATTTACTCCCCCGGAACTTCTCCACTTCATCCCAGGATTGAACCAGAAGATGTTCAGGCTCCCAATTCTTATTCCAGGCACATGCCACCACAACACCTCCCGCCTCAAGAATCCCCCTTGCCAATTCTGAAAAAATTCCTCCTGACGAACTGGACAAACGCACGGAATCATCCTTTGACCAGGCCGCATACACTCGCGGGGGAGATAAAAACGGAGGTTTCCATGATAATTCCGGGCACTTCTTGATGCAAAGACCACAATTCGTACAACGCAACCGATCCACGATGGGACGGTAGAATCCTTCGTTTGAGAGAATCATTTCAATGGCGCCTTCCGGGCATGCGTTATAACAACCAGCGCACCCTGTACACCTCTCGTTTGTCACTATTTCAATATTCTGACGCATTATGATTCCCCCTCAACCGCCAACCTGAGATCGCCCAAAAACCGACATCGATTTTCATGCAACTGATCAAACGCTTTTAGACTATCGAACCTTTGCTCCGATACTTGATGATCAAGGTTTCTATTTTCGCAAATTATTCTTCGCCGGCATTGAGATATCTCGACTTTACCCCACCGATAATTGATCTTATAATCGCAAAAAAAGGAACCTGTCTTCCTCTACACCACCGTAGCATCACCTGTCAAAAAATGGAGGCCAACATGGCAACGATTTTTACAAAAATTATTTCAGGAGAACTTCCGGCTCACAAAATCCTTGAGGAGGATCGTTTCCTGGCGTTTCTTGATATCCGCCCGGTCAATCCAGGGCATACGCTTGTCATTCCTAAACAGGAAATCGACTACATCTTTGACCTGGAAGATCCCCTTCTCAAAGACCTGATGGTTTTTGCTAAAAAAGTTTCTCGGGGAATCCGCAAAGCCATCCCCTGCAAAAGAATCGGCGTGATGGTGGCCGGACTTGAAGTCCCGCATACTCACATCCATCTCATCCCCATCATCGAAAGCCTTCACGAACTCAATTTTTCCCGCGCTCAATCTATG
>CAYULU010000052.1:0-7402 GCA_964445745.1 uncultured bacterium
TAAAACCGGAAGCTTTCTCCCGGTCAAAAGGATTTCAATGACTCAAAAGCTCAAAGTAGGCGTTGTCGGGATCGGACACCTTGGCAAAGAACACGCCAGAATTTACAGCCAGCTCGCAGGATGTGATCTGGTAGGAATTTCAGACCTCGATCCCGCCAAAGAAGACAAGGCGAGGGAGTTTAAAACAGCTTTCTATCACGACTACCAAGATCTTCTCGATAAAGTCCAGGCAGTCAGCATCGCCACCCCGACCTTCACTCACTACCAGGTTGCAAAAGAATTCCTTAAAGCCGGCATTCATGTCCTGGTCGAAAAGCCGATTACTCTCAAACTCGAAGAAGCTGACGAATTAATCGAACTTTCTCAGAAAAATCGTTGCGCCCTGCAAGTCGGACACCTTGAGCGCCACAATCCTGGGTTTAAACGGGTCCAGGAAATCGCGAAAAACACCCGCTTTCTTGAAATTCATCGTCTGGGTCCGTTTACCGGCAGAATCAATGATTGCGGCGTGGTGCTGGATCTTATGATCCATGATCTGGATATCGTTCTCGGACTCGTGGGATCCGAAGTCGCGAGCTTTGATGCGCTCGGGGTCAATGTCCTGACTCCTTTTGAAGATATCGCTAATGTCCGATTAAAATTTAAAAACGGGGCCATCGCAAACATTACGGCATCGCGTCTAACCTTCGAAAAACAGCGCAAGATTCGCATTTTTCAGGAAGACGCTTATATCTCCCTTGATTACGGAGCACAAACCGGCAGAATCATCCGGAAAGTCGGGAATCAGATTTCCCAGGAGGATGTTTTGATAGAAAAGGCCGAACCTCTCAAAGAAGAGATCCGCTTTTTCCTCGACGGCATTACCTCAGGGAAAAGCATCGGAAAACCCGACACCGCGGCACGAAACGCACTCGCCCTCGCGATCGAAATCGTCAGGGTCATCCAGGAAAACCAGCCCAAACCGGCGACAAAATAATTTAATGGCTAAAAAAATCTTCATCATTGCCTGTGAAGCCTCTGCCGACCTCCATGGCGCTCATCTGATCCATCAACTTCGGAAGCTTCTTCCGGAATCAGATTTCTGCGGACTGGGTGGAACCCAGATGCAAAGAGCGGGGGTACGGATTTTTCACGATTTGACCCGGATTTCGGCGTTGGGGTTAGGGGACGTACTAAAAAACTATCTGACCTACCGGAAGATTTTTCATGACACAATCCGGCTGATCCAAAAAGAAAAACCCGACATTTTGATTACCATCGACTCGCCTGCCTTCAACCTTCGGCTTGCAAAAAAAATTTCCAAAATAGTTCCCGTATTTTATTTTATTTCACCTCAACTCTGGGCTTGGGGAAAACGCCGGATCCATATCATTAAAAACCACGTCCGAGAAATGCTCGTGATTTTGCCTTTCGAAAAAGATTTTTATGAAAAAGAGGGAGTGTCGGCAAAATTCGTCGGGCATCCTCTGCTCGATTCTATTCCAGAGCTTCCCCCGGCTTCATTACTTAGGAAAAAAATCGGCATACCGGAAGACAAAAAAGCAATTGGCCTTTTTTCGGGTTCCCGCGAAAAAGAAGTCAGGCGAATTCTACCGCTCATGCTCAAGAGCGCGGAACTCATTCAAAAAGAAATGCCCGATACCGTCTTTTTTCTTTCCCGCTCTCCCAACGTTCGAGCAGAAGTGTATCTTGAGGTCTTGAGAAAATCTCCCATCGCCTATACGGCACCTGATGCTCCGTTCTACGAGCTTGTAAAATCTATGGATTTTGCTTTAGTCACCTCAGGAACTGCCACACTCGAAACCGCGTTGATCGGTACCCCGTTCTTTCTCCTCTATAAAACCGGTGCATTAACCTACTTCCTCGGGAAGCGGCTTGTGAAAGTTCCCTATCTTGGCCTTGTGAACCTACTCTCGGGAAACAAGGTCGTCCCTGAATTTATCCAGCAGGACGCTGCCCCTGAAACTATCGCACACGAAGCAAAGGTATTTCTTAATAACCCGGAAATTCAAATGAGAATGAAAGATGCCTTTCTGCGCGTTCGAGAAAAACTGGGTGAAAAAGGTGCCAGCGAACGAGCCGCTAGGGAAATTTTTCGATATTTATCGCAAAAACAATAATCCCCAAGAAAGATCCTCTCGAATTTTAACCCCTTTATTGTCCAAGAATTTCGGGAATAAAAAATGAGCGTGCAAAGTCGATTTGATAATTGAGCGGATCTGGAAATACAGGGGCCTAGGAAGACTTAAATCTTTAATCACTGCCGTCCGATTTTACAGCGAAGACTCCCAGAAAAATTCCGGAAAAAGAACGAGATCAGGATTTTTCCGGTAAATGTTGCCAGGCAAACTCAGGTTTGAGGATGGGCCGATAATTCGCAGGGTACGGCACAGGGAAAGTTACCATTTCATAGGCCCCAGTCAGCGCCCTTCCCACCATAAAACAGGTGCCCCGGCCTAACCCCGCCACCCAACTTGGAGGAAAAGTATCGTTGCTTTTTTCTTTCGAAAGTTCGTTCGAAACTTCAATCGGAGAAAGGGCAATATTGAGAAAACCACGCTGGAGTTTACGCAACATCGTCCCCTCACTTTCGATCTCCGCCGCCTGAACAACCGCCGAACCAGCCAAGAGAGACACCAAGAGGACTCGAATTATCTTTTTCATAGTGCGGATACTTTAACATTACAAAATAGCCCAGGCAACTTTTTCTTTAATACTTTGGGGCATTTCACCCTAGAAAACGGGAACACATTCACTCCCTGACTGATTCATTTCGGAGCAGAAAGCGTCCTTATTAGAGTTTGAAAAGCATATCCGCATAACCGGGAACAGGCCATAGCTCTGAAGGCACGATTTCCTCAAGGGCGTCAATATCCTCCCGCAGATCATTCATCGCCACAGTAACCTTGTCACGAAAGGCCTCGGCGCGCTTGAGGATGTCTTCAACCTGATGAGCCCTTGCAATGGCAGATTCAAGTTTTTCCAGTTTGTCATTGGCAGACTCAAGAAGATCATTGATCTTCTCAAGCAATTCTTTTTGAACCTTCGCCGAAACTGAGACGGCCTTAAGCTGGTGAATGGTTCCGGCCAATCGTTCCGTGAACTGCATCACCGCGGGGAGATATTGCCGCTTCACCATCTGGACCATTGCCCGGGCCTCGATATTCACGTGCTTGACGTGCCCTTCCAGGTAGATCTCGTATCGGGAATGTATCTCCTTCTTCGAGAGCACCCCGTATTTACCGAAAAGCTTTTCCGCGACCGGGTTGGCCATGTAACCTAGCGCCTCGACTCCGCTGCAAATATTCGGCAGACCACGTTTTTTGGCTTCCGCCACCCACTCTTTCGAGTAATTATTACCGTTAAAAATGATACGCCCGTGTTTCCTCATCGCATCCCGGACAATCGCGGCTGACTCCTTGTTGGTACCGGATTTTCCGGCCTTTTCGAGCCGGGTTGCAATTTCGTCCAGGGATTCTGCCACAATCGTGTTGATCACAATACTCGGTCCGGAAATAGAGGCAGAAGAACCCACCATGCGAAATTCAAACTTGTTCCCAGTAAAAGCAAACGGCGACGTACGATTCCTGTCCGTATTATCCTTGGGAAAAGCTGGTAAGGTATCCACTCCAATATTCATGACCCTTTGCCCATGATTTTCACTTTTTTTCCCCTGGGCAATCGATTCCAGAATCTCCGTAAGCTCATCCCCCATAAAAATAGAGACAATGGCCGGAGGGGCTTCATTGGCTCCGAGCCGGAGGTCATTGCCGGGATTACCACAGCTCGCCCGAAGCTTGTCTGCGTGACGATCCACAGCCATAATCAAGGCACTCACAAAAATCAGAAACTGCTCGTTCTCGTTCGGCGTTTTCCCGGGCTCAAGAAGGTTTTGTCCGTCATTGGTGGCCAGCGACCAGTTATTGTGTTTCCCCGAACCATTCAGGCCGTCGAAAGGCTTTTCATGCAACAAACACACCAGATCATGCCGAAGCGCGACCTTCTGCATGGTTTCCATGACAAGCTGATTGTGATCCGCCGCGATATTGGTCGTCGAAAATATCGGCGCCATTTCATACTGGGCTGGGGCAACTTCATTATGTTTGGTTTTGGAGGAAATCCCCATCTTCCAGAGTTCAATATCAAGATCCCGCATGAACGCCGAAATTCTGTCCTTGATGGCACCAAAATACTGATCCTCCAATTCCTGACCCTTGGGTGAAGCGGCGCCAAAAAGAGTGCGCCCGGAGACAACCAGATCCAGACGCTGATCATAATACTTTTTATCAATCAAAAAATATTCCTGTTCAGACCCTACGGTAGATGTCACCCGGGTGACACTCTTGTTGCCAAGTGCTCTCAAAACGCGAACCGCCTGCCTGGAAACAGCTTCCATCGAACGAAGGAGCGGTGTTTTCTTATCGAGCGCCTCGCTCGTGTAGGAGCAAAACGCCGTCGGGATGCAGAGCGTAACATTGCCGGAAGCATCTTCCTTAAGAAAGGCGGGCGAAGTGCAGTCCCAGGCCGTGTAGCCACGGGCCTCAAACGTGGATCGAAGTCCCCCACTCGGGAACGAAGACGCATCCGGCTCTCCCTGGATAAGTTGCTTGCCGGAAAATTCCATGATGACCCCGCCATCATCCGTGGTCGAAATAAAGGAGTCATGCTTTTCGGCAGTCCTTCCGGTCAACGGTTGAAACCAGTGGGTGTAATGCGTTGCTCCCTTCTCGATTGCCCAGTCTTTCATGGCATTCGCAACCACATTCGCAACATCGGCTGAAAGGGGCAGCCCAAGCTGTATCGTTTTCTTGAGCGCTTTGAAAGTCTCTTTAGGGAGTCTTTCCTTCATCGTTTTGTCATTAAAAACATTACACCCAAAAATTTCTGTGACATCAATGACTTTACCGGCATATTTTTTATCACGCATAAACTCCCCCTCGATTATTTTAAATTGAGAATGGGTAATATTCCCTTCTCATAGAATTTGTACCATGAAACAGGACTGCAAATCTCGTGCCAAAAACAAACTTCCGGATATGAATAAAAAAAGCACATCTGCCCAAGCAAAGCACATTTTTGTAAAGGGGAAAAGCCTGACAACATTTTTGTAACGTCAGGAAATTCCGTAGTTTTTAACTTTATACCCCAGGATTCGCTCAGTAACCCCAAGCAACCTGGCGGCCTTTCTCCGGTTTCCGCCCGTTTTTTGCAATGTTTCTTTGATCATTTTCCGCTCGAGGTTCTCAACGGCTTCAGCCAATCCCCCGGAAGAATCAGCCTCTTTGGGAGTATCGCAAATCACAGGAACACTTACCGATACAGGGCGCTCCCTTTGCCCGGGAATCGGGAAAAGTTCCGGCTCAATCGTATCCGATTTACAAAGGATAACGGCTCGTTCGATTGCATTTTCAAGTTCCCGGATATTCCCTGGCCAAGCATACCCCATCAAATACTCCATCGCAGTATCTGAAATATACGGGACTTCCTTTCCATTTTCCATACATGATTTTTTTAAAAAATGCGACACAAGAATCGGAATGTCTTCCTTTCGCTCCCGAAGCGGAGGAAGAAAAATAGGGATAACATTCAGGCGATAATAAAGATCATCCCTGAAATGTCCCTCCCGTACCGCCGCTTCGAGATCACGATTCGTAGCTGCAATAAGCCGGACATTGACTTTCAGTGTCCTCGTCCCCCCCACCTTTTCAAATTCCTTTTCCTGTATCACCCGCAACAATTTAACTTGCATGCTTGCCGAAATATCCCCAATCTCATCCAGGAAGAGAGTCCCTCCGCGGGCCAGCTCAAAACGCCCTGGCTTACTCCCGACTGCGCCGGTAAAAGCTCCTTTTTCATACCCAAAAAGTTCACTCTCAAGCAAGGTTTCCGGCAAAGCGGCACACGAAACTTTAATAAACGGCCCTTGAGCCCGATCGCTCGAATAATGAATAGCATGAGCAACAAGCTCCTTCCCGGTACCCGTCTCTCCACGAATAAGAATTGTGGTCTTCGACCGACTGACGAGCTCGATCGCAGAATAAACGTCCTTCATCCGTTTCCCTTCCCCGATGATATTGTCGGGACGGAATTTTTTCGCGAGTTCCATTTTGAGCTCGAGATTTTCCGACTGAAGGCTGGCCTTTTCCCGCTCCCGTTCGCGGTAAGACGATACCGCCTGGGCAATCAAAGAGCTGATCAGTGTCAGAAGGCGAACATCCTCTTCTAACGCAACATTCACTTCAAATAACCGATCCACACTGAGAGCACCAATCGTCGTCCGCTCAAGTTTGATGGGGACACAGATAAAAGCAATTTTACTCTTCTTAAGGTCCCTTCCGCGCGCTCCGGTTCGATTGAGGAACAGAGGTTCTTCCCCAATATTAGGTACCGCGATCGGCTCTCCCGCTTCCACTACTTTACCGGTAATACCTTCCCCGACACGATAACGCCCTTTCTGGATAGCTTCTTCATCCAGACCGTGAGCAATCTCAATTCCCAGATGTTCTCCTTCTGAATCCAGAATAGTCAACGTGCCCCGATGCATGCCCATTTCAGAGTGAAGGATTTCAAGGACCTTTCTCATCCGGTCTTCGAGTGGGTAAGGGGCATTCATGTGACGGGCAATCTCGTAGAGAGTTTTGAGCTCCTGAATTTTCCGCTCAAGCCCCTGGGGGGGAACGCTCATAGAACCCTCTTTATTTCACATTGAGCACTGGCAAAACGAAGAAGTCCTTCTATTGCAATCACAATCCTGATCCCCGGAATCCGGCTAGGTTTTTTAAGAGTTAATTCCATAAAGAGCGATGCCCGCACGATTGGCTTTCTCAACAAAAATGTCCATTCCGATAAAAAGAGTTTTGTGGGCCTCAAAAGCAAATACCTCCGCCTGAGCAGCAGTTAATCCCTCAAGAGTTTTAAGCCCGGCCGCCGGGACATCAAAACGCATGTCTTGGTCCGGCTTGGCAACTTTCACCACAATAATCCCCTTACGCCCAAGATCCGCTCCCCGCCGGATAGCCTCGTCCGTACCCTCAATCGCTTCCACGGCAAGCACCGTCATGTTCTTCACAACCACCGTCTGACCGATATCAGCCCCCGAAATCCGCTTTGCCATTTCATAACCAAAATGGATGTTCTGGAGGGCTTTTTTCGAGGGTCTCAACTTGCCAAGCACTCCCGGCCCCGGCATAAATTGTTTAAGAAGACAGGTCGAATCCTGTAACACGATCCCTTTTTCAAAAAGGTACTGGGCAATAGCCCCCAGGAGCGTATCGTCCTTGTGATCCTTGAGTTTCATCAAGATCTTCATCATATCAAAATCCAGGCGTACATTTTCCTTGAAAAATCGCACCTTCTCGATCTTGCCGGCCATCACCGCTTCATGGACATGTTCTTCTTTGAA
>CAYULU010000053.1:0-7095 GCA_964445745.1 uncultured bacterium
ACAAGACGATTTTTGTAAGGTTTTACGATCAAGCTGGGAATGTCAGTGCTGTTTTTTCAAAAAGCATCAAATTGACCACGGCTACATCGGTGATTGTGATTGATTCTGAGACGCCGACTTTGATCAATCAAAAGGTACTTACTATTAACTACACTTTGGACGGTGTTGACAAACAGAAAACATTCACGAATCTTGTCGAAGGCGAGAATGTCCTTACGATTACTGAAACGAACCAGAATGGCGAGCAAACAACTATTTCTCACAGGGTCACCGTTGATACGATCCCACCCGCGATTGTGGTGGATGCCGGGACCCCAAGTTTGATTAATATGAAGACGCTCACGGTCAGTTATGCGGTCGATGGCGTTATCAAACAGAAGACATTTACGGATCTCGTGGAAGGCGCCAATGCGCTTATCATCACCGAAACAGACCTTGCGAGGAACCCGACAACCATAACTCTTTCTGTGTTCGTGGACCCCGAGGCTCCTTCTGGTAGTGCTCTAATTAATAACGGCGCTAGCTATACTAATGCGTCCGAGGTCAGAGTGACGGTGGATGCGTTGGATAATTTTTCGTCGCCAGGGCGGGTTGAGGTGTCCTTTTCCCAGGACGGGGTTCATTTTTCCTTAGAAACTCTTCATGTGCCCACCGATGGATCGTCGTCTCCCTTCTATCTGATTACCTTGAACGGTTTCGATGGAGAAAAGACTCTTTTTATCCGTCTTCGGGATGAGGCAGGGAACGTAACGACCTTTTCCCAAAAGATCATCTTAGAGCGAACACCTCCTCAGGGCTCGATCTCTCTCGACGGCTATCCTTCGAATAATTATTTTTATGATTTTCCGGTCACTCTGAGTCTCAATGCCACGGACGCAGAATCCGGAGTAAGTTTGATGCGCTTCAGTTTGGATGGAGGATCCCTTTGGACGGATTGGGAGAACTATAAGACCTCAAGAACTATCAGTTGGCAGGAAGCCATGGGTTTGTATGATTACAGTGGAACCGATCCTGTAGTTTTTTCCGTTGAATACAAGGATTTTGCGGGAAATGTTGGGACGGAGTCTTTTACGAGTACTCGTGACGGCGAATTGCCTCAGGGGACGATGGCGATCAATGGGGGTTCGGAATATACCAATAATCGGGAAGTAACTTTAGCTCTTACGGCTCACGATGCGATCTCCGGGGTTCGTGGGATTCAGATCCAGGTTTTAAATCAGGACGGGTCTTATTATTCGGATACTGGGCTTATACCGTTTGAATTGTCCAAAACGGTAGTTCTGCCCACGGGCGATGGAGAGAAAACGGTTTTATATGGAGTTTGTGATTGGACTGCCTGCACATATCTTGAAAAGACAATTACTCTGGATACGATTGCTCCCTCGGTGGTGGTTGATCCCTCGACACCGACCTCGATCAATGCCAAAACGATGATGATCAATTACACGTCGGATGGCGTTGCGAAAACCAGGACATTTGTAGATCTGAAGGAAGGCGAGAATACACTTTCGATCACCGAAAGTGATTTGGCGGGAAACCAGACGACGATCCAGTGGGTTGTGACCGTTACGTCGGAATCGTGGATTCCTGCGGCATCGAACCCGGACTATTCTTTTCGCGTTGTACAAAATGAAGAGGGGTACAGGCTTGAGTTGCGTTATAACCCGGGGGGCGGGATTACGATACTCGCTTCGGGTACCGGGAAAGCCCCCGACACTTTTGATGTGACCCCGGACGGCAGTAAAGTGATCTATGAGAGTCATGGAAACGCGTATGTCCAGCGAGTGGGCGAACCCTGGACGGCTGTGACGGTGCAGGGAGATCTCTCGTCCATCCATTACTATAACAATTACGTCATGCTCAAAACGGATCGTACCTACCCGAGCGGTACGGTGATCCGTTATTCGACCGGCGTTACGATCGATGCGTTTAATCCCCAATATCTTTCCACGTTCTTTGTCACGCTTGTCACCCCCGGCACGGGTTTTTATCGCAGTGATGATTTGCGCCTGGCGGTTCAGCCTGAGTACGATCCGCTGACAGGACATTATCAGGTCCATATTTACGACCAATATGGCGGAGACGATTATTCGGCCAGTGTCCGGACGGTGGATTTGGGTGTGGAAACCGGCAATGTCGGCGGAACATTTACTTTGGTGGACGCGGTCGCTGCTCCCGGCGGAGCGACTGTGATTACGGTGGGGCTTGATTCTCCCACGGGGCGAAAGACATTTCTGGTGAACCAGGAAATTGTTTTCGACGGAGCGGCTATTTCGGTTTCTTACGAAGGCCGCTACGCTGTTTATACAGTCCGTGCTGACGACGGAACTCTTCGCACGGTGCGGTTCGATCTTGAGACCTTAAAAATGGTTCCGCAACTGCCCGCCATTGAACTGGTTCAACCCGTGATAACGCAGATGCCCGGGGCGGCCAACCAATGGACCCTCCAGCTTGATCAGGGGATGCGCGGGGTCCGCTACGAAGTTCAGTTTACGAACGATCCGGTTTCCGGGACCTGGCAAACAGCGGGTGAGTTTATCGCCGAAAATTACGGAGAAGTGAGCTGGCAGGATCCGGTACAGGATCGGGGCCGGGTCGTCTACCGCGCAATCCCCCGCGAAATTACAACAGCCGCCGACACCTTGGCCCAGATCAACATGCTTTATCTTGAACCGGAGTTTGGCTTGGTCGATTCGACGCACGAATATCCTCTCGAAGCGTGGCTCCAGAGACACATCACTCAACCGTCTAATTTTGGTTTTTATGCCAACCTCCTTGCGACGATTGCGTCGGGGGATCTTGTTACGTCAACAATCTCAAGAGAGGAAGCGGTCCGGCGGCTGGATGTGATGATGACGCATCTTCTCGAAGATCAGGAGACTCTCGGCTACCTTGGTCTGTTGCCCTGGCTCGGTCATTACAACGGTGACTGGCAGCGCATGGATGATCTTTACGGACATCAGGTAAGTTTTGAAGACAATACGAACATGACCGCGGGTCTCGCGGTGGCTTATGGCGCGCTACTCGACGATTCTCTGGCAGGGAACGCCACGATCCACGGGGAAGGCGGCATTCTGGAAAAAATCGACACTTTTCTTGAAAACCAGCGGCCCGGCTACGAGGCGATGTATCGGCCCGGTGACCAGACGTTCGCCCGATCCATGGTGATCGCGGATGGCCGGCTTGAAGGGACGGTCGATCTTTTCGGGGCGGAAAGTATGGGGCCCCTGCTGTTTTTGGTCCTGCAATATGGCGACGCGTTTCCGGCGGGCGCTTACCAAAAACTCCATTTTTCAACGACCGATTACACTCTGCAGGACGGCAGTACTCTCAACCTTGTTGAACCCTTCAGCGGCGCTTTTCAGATGTACTGGCCGGCGCTTTTTATGCCGGAATCGGACAACCCGGATCTGCGGGCCATGCTTGAAGCTTACACGGATGCTCAGCTTGATTTTATGGAGCGGAACGATCATCCGGGAATTTTGTCGGCGAGTTACGATGTTGTCCCTTACGATCTCTTGAGCCGCTACGTAACTGAATTCACCTGGCAAGGGGACACGGTGAGTTTGAGCCGGGGATCCGATGGCAGTTATCATTTGACGGCCGGAAGCAGTCAGGGGATTGGCGTGGCTTTCACGGACGACTCGAAATACGGGTTCGAAGGGTCTGAAGTGCAGATCCGGTATGCCTCGCAGACTGCGGTGTCGAACGCCCGGCTTGAATTTAAGCAAAATATCGGCGGGGTGTTGACGACCGTTTACGTGCAGGACCTTGCTCTTGAAAATACCGGCGGAGAAGTCCGGACGCTTTCTTTGAGGCTCCCAGAAAACGGGGTTCTGGGTAATCTGAGTGAAGTTGTTTTCGCCACGTCGGGTAGCACTGATCCCCTGGATCTCACGTTCTATCATGTAGGACTGGACCGTATTCAATACAACTTTTCGCTCGGGATTAATGAAATCGCGATGAATGGCGTATCGGAGACCACACCGTCCACGTATAACCTCGGTGCCGCTTATATGTTTCGTCCGGCGCAAGTGGAAGCGCTTTTGCAGAAACTGATTGCCGATCATCCGGAACTCATAACGGCGCACGGGCTTTGGGAAGGTTTGAATATGACGACCGGGACAGTGGTGAAGGAACAAGTATTCAATAACGTCCTTGCGTTTACACTGGGGGTGGCGGGAACAGGAGGAGATTCGATGTCCCGGTATCTCGAGGCGAAGGGGCTGATGACAGAGCTCAACTCGGTCTGGGACTCGCAGGAGTCGGTTTCCCTGACGAGCGGCGCAACGAGCGGCAGTTTCGAGTGGGACGGATGGAACGGTACCTTTTGGCAGAGAAACGGTAGTGTGCGAGCTTCGGGTCGCGAGGTTCGGGTCACGTATCAATCGGATACGCCGATCCAGGGCGCGAAGCTCGAGTTGAAGCATGCGGGAAGCAATGATCCGGCCTTTACGCTTTCGTTCGATTTGCCCGCGACGGGTTCCGGGACCGGAGAATACGTGATCGAAATACCCGAAAGCTATCTCTATTGGTATATTTCAGAAGCTGTGGTTTTATTTCCGAAGGCCGAAGGCGTTCCCTCTGAAACGATCCTGAATATAGTGGTCGCACCGGAAGGTGTCGTGACCGCGCCCACCGTGGTGATCGATCCCTTGACGCCTGATTTGATCAACGTCAAATCTCTTTCCGTGACCTACCGGGTCGACGGTATCGCACGAACCAAACTTTTTGAAGGTTTGGCGGAAGGACTCAACACGCTTTGGATCACGCCGGAAGATGTG
Source organism: uncultured bacterium (assembly GCA_964445745.1). Taxonomy (GTDB): domain Bacteria; phylum Omnitrophota; class Omnitrophia; order Omnitrophales; family Aquincolibacteriaceae; genus UBA1443. The sequence goes on from CAYULU010000053.1 coordinate 4,785, forward strand.
CCGGGACTTCCTGCGTCTGTGAGCTGGAAAGTTACCGTGGATACAATCGCGCCTGTGGTGGTTCTGGATTCCAGGAACCCGAGCGTGGTGAACACGACTTCATTGACAGTCCTTTACACGGTGGACGGCGCGGCAAAAGAAAAAGTTTTTAACGGGTTGGTTGCGGGCATGAATGCGCTGACGGTCGAGGAGCTTGACGAGGCGGGGAACCGGGCCTCCGTGACACTGCAGGTTCAACTGGCTCCGGATGCGCAAGATTTCCTGAAAGGTCCGATCGTCGTTTTTTCTTTTGATGGCGGCAATGTGGGTTCCCAATGGGTTGATGGCCAATTGAGAGTGACGAGCCTGGATTTTCACGGAGTGGGAGTGTCGGCCATTGTGCCCGGGATTGACGTTGTCGGCAAACGGTTGCAGTTTCGCTACGCAACTTCCACGACTCCTGCCGCTACGGTCAAAATTGAATTCAAAAAACGCGACCAGTTCGGAGTAATTCGGGTTGTGGGTGCGCGTTATTTCGATCTCAAAAATACCCACGGCGAAGTTTACACCGTCAATCTCGGAATCATCCCGGCCGGAATCCCTAACGACCTCGACGAAATCACTTTTGTCGCGCAGGGATCGGGCGGTCAGCCCTTCGATATTTCGATCTACGGATTTCTGCTCTACTGATTGCCCCCATTTCCCCGGTGTCACAGGCGGGCGAGGTTAGCTACGAACTCCCTGAGTTTTTTTGCAACCTGGTTTCTCCGGTTGCCGTTGGGTCCTCGAGTTTGGCGTAACCCGCAGTCTTTTTTATCTGCCGATTTTACGGTATGATACGCAAAGTTTTGTAAAAGATTTCCTCCCGTTGTGATTGCTTTCGCTTGCCGCTTGCCCACGCCTGCAATCTTCGCACAGGATCTTTCGATCCGAAGTGAGAATCAAGCGGAGATTGTTGACGCCGCAACGTATCGTTCAGGATGACGGGGGTTTTAGCAGTTGCCGGAGAATCGGTAAGGCAAGAATCGGGATGTTGTCATTTTTTTGAAATATCAAGAAGAACGTTTTAACAAGTTGAGGGTTGGATGCCACGTTTAGTCAGGGATAAAGTATTTTTGACGGTGCTACGTATGGCGGTTCCGATGCTTGCCGGAACCTTTGCCATGAACATGTATAACCTGGTTGATACGTGGTTTGTTTCGCGGTTGGGGACTCAGGCGCTGGCGGCGATGTCGTTTACTTTTCCGGTGGTGATGCTTGTTAGTTTTGTGATGCGGGGGTTGGGGACTGGCGCGATGACGGTGGTTGCCCACGCGATGGGAAGACAAAAACATCAAGCTGCGGCGAGGATTACGACGCACGCCATTTTTTTGGCGTCGGGGATTGCGCTCGTCCTGACGGTGACCGGCTTGTTGACCGTTGAACCGTTGTTTCTCCGGTTGGGCGCCTCCGGGGAGGTTCTTGACTTGACCCGCCGATACATGACGGTTTGGTACTGGGGACTCATTTTCCGGGTTCTGAACATTATGTTAGCGGACATTATTATCGGGACAGGGAATAGCAAGGCGGTGAGTTTTTTGATGGTTGGAGGGACACTTCTGAATTGTGTCCTCGACCCGTTGATGATTTTTGGTTGGTGGATTTTCCCGAGGATGGGGATCCAGGGGGCCGCGCTGGCGACGGTGATTGCCGAATCGTTTGTGATGGTGGCGGCGTATTATTTTATCCACAAGAAATATCATCTAATCTCTTTCCGGACTTACTCCCGGCGGCGGATGATGGCATCCTGGCACAGGATTTTACAGATCGGAATGCCGGCGATGGTAAGCTCCGTTTTGACTCCGGTATCGGCTGCGATTGTCATCAGGATCGTGGCGGATTTTGGACGGTCGGCGGTGGCCGCGGTCGGGGTCGCGACCCGGATTGAAATGTTTGCGTTCATGATTCCGATGACGGTCGGGATGTCCCTGGTCCCGTTTGTCGCGCAAAATTACGGGGCGAAACGTTTTGACCGGATCCAGACAGTGCGAAGGGGAGCGTTTGTTTTTGCGCTCGCGTTCGGGTTCGTCAGTGCCGGGATTTTTCTGATGGTCGCGAAGCCGCTCGGCTGGTTGTTTTCTTCGGACCCTGCCGTGGTGGATGTGCTGGTGCGTTATATTTACATCACTTGCTTCGGATATGGCTTTCTGGAAGTACATCGGTACGCGACTTTTTGTATGACCGGAATTCACCGGCCGGTGATGGCCGGCATCCTGAATGCCATTCGCGTTTTGGTCCTGATGCTTCCGATGGCGTTTTGGGGGGCGAAATGGTTCGGGCTCTCCGGGGTTTT
>CAYULU010000054.1:0-7083 GCA_964445745.1 uncultured bacterium
GGGATGATTATCCGGTAAAACCCTACGAGTTCGGAGACTGGCCATTTCAGATAAACAGCCGCGACGCGTCTTCCGGGAATATTTACTTTACTTATACCGGGAAATTGTCTGATTGGGTGATAAACATTTTGCTGGCTTACAACCGCGCTGTCATTGGCAGGGACGAGGAATTGGTGAAACGTGAGCCCATGGACGATTATTCATTTCTCTTTTCTAAACCAATCCCCAACGCCATGGAAACAGTTTCCGTCCAATCGGCAGGCGCTGTTACAACCAGACCCGAAGCGCGCGCGGAAACGCGGGCGTCTGTTGGCCAGACAGAAGGCTCCAAGCAACCCGCGCCGGAAACACTCGATTTTGAGACGGATTCACCTGAACTGGTCGCAGGCATCGTAGAGCAGTTGAAAACCATGCCGCATCTTTTCGAGGGATTGAATTTAAAAGACCTTAGGGTGCCCGGGGGAAAACTGGAGGACGAGGTGTTGGAGATAGTCGCGGAAGGAGTTCTGAAAGCTCGCCGGTCCATGGCAAATGCCATCTATACCCAGGGGGTATCGCGGCATGAGGCGGAGTTTCTCGCCGGTGATTTTGCCAACCGGATGCTGGAAATTCTTGCTCAGGCCCGCGAGACGGGCAGGGAACCGGATCGAAAGATAATGGTCATGGCATTTGGAGTCGGCAACAAACCCATGTTAGGTGTTTCGGGGTATGAAACCTATGCGATCTTGAGGGCCTTTTCCGACGCGTTCAGCGATTCTCGCCTGTCAGAGTTAGGGGAGGATATCTCAAAATGGAAATTGACGTACCTGGGTTTTGACATTGATAAAACTAAAAAGTCGCTTGCTGCTATTCGGGATTTGTTCAGTGATCAAGAGGGCCTGAAAGAAAGACTGGGTCTTGCGGTCAATCCTTCCGATGTTTTTGAACTCCATTTTGAAAAGGCGGATTTGTTTCATCCCGAAACTATCCAGGGAACACTCAATCGTTTGTCTCTCGCCGGGCAGAAGGCTGATTATGTTTTTGAACGCAATATGAGTTATGCCAATTCTGCCGCAACCTTGCTGGCGTCGGATTGGAGAAGCTTGGATGATGTTGCTGTCGCCGTAGCGACCCAAATGGTTTACCGGAATATTCTTTTGACCGTTGGCCGGGAAGGAACTCGATATATTCTGGAATTCGCCCCGCATGGCAGATCCCACTGGCCGATTTATGTGCCTCCCGGGATGGAGCACATGGGCCCAAACCGGTTTCTCGGATTTTTGAAGCTTATTGATATTGAAAAGATGCGGGATGCCAGTGTCAAGGATTGGCACAATGCCATTCGAGACACTGTCCGTTCGGAAACCCGCGCAACGACCGATTTTACGAACCCGGTTCTTGAAACGCCGGGTACTGAAAGGCCCCCTTCCGCCCAACCCCTGCCTGTCGGCGACGCAGGCGTTGCTACAACCAGACCCGAAGCGCGCGCGGAAATGCGGGCGGAACAGCCGGGGCTTTTTGAGGACGTGACTTTGGGCGCGAGGACTTTCACGATCGGCGTAGCCAAACTCGGTGAGTATCTGCGCGCGGGAATCCTCGTGCGGCAGGGCGGTGGAAAGGTCGATTTAGGGCCCGGGGCCGACCGAGAAATGCGAGAATCGGTTGGCGCCGTCAATTCGGGATTTGCTGTGCGTCGGCAAGAATTTTCAATAGGAGCCAAAACATTTTCAGCTGAAGAGCTTTTAATTCAAATCCTGGACGGCAAAATTGAATTCGTGGATGACCGGGACCCTGATGATATTTATGATCGCGCTCCTGGTGGCCATTTTGCTTCTCGTTCGGAGACCCGCCAAACTTCAGGCATATCCGCCCTTCCTTTAAGAAACGAATCGCGGCAGGAGGAAGCGCGCTCAGTGGCATCTCAGGAAAATTTGGATATCGACCGCTTTATCGAGGAACTCAAGATGCTTTCGCCCGTTTTAGAAGAGGCCTTTAAAGGGCCGACAGGGACCGAGTTTGCGACTCTTGAGGATCATGTCCGGCGAGTTCTGGAACATGGGGAAGAACTTCTGCCTCGCTTGCCCCCAGACATCAGCCCCGTTTTTTTTAGATTACTTCTGGCTATTCATGATGTGGGGAAACCGTCGGCAGTGCAACAAGGGTCTGCAGAATTGCAACATGTTGAAACCGAGAGGATTTTGCGGGAGAGCGATTTTTTTAATTTGATGGGGTTCACTGCGGGAGAGATGCGTTTGGCGATAGCCTTACTGAAAGAAGATCCCATCGGAAAGATGCTCCAAGGGGCTGGCTCATCGCATTATGAAAAAGGAGAGCTGGTGGATCTCGCTGCTGTGCAGATTAGAAGTATGATAAGGGACTCCGGTGTCTCCGGAGAGGATTTTTTCAATCTTTTGACCTTGTTTTATTCCGCGGATGTCTCCAGCTATCAGAATTTCCGTAACAGTTTGTTTGATCAGGAATTTGTGCCGACAAGGCCATTGTATTGGGAGTTGAAACGTAAGGTTGAATCGCAACTTTATACCGAGAAAAAGGTTCCGCTTATTCCTGAGTCTCAGACACGTGCTTTTGTCGCAGAAAATTTCCCCAAGATCGTATCCAGCGCCGATACGACATGGAAGAGGGAAAATGTATTGGGGTATACGATCACAAAAATTGCTGAGGAGATGAACAAATCATCCGGTCATGTTTTCGTACACGGCACCCGCAGCGATTTAAAGTCCCTTTTAAAAAATCCGGTTTTGTATCCCCGGATTGTTACCGCCGCGCGTGACGATGTTGAATTAGATCAAAACGGGAGATTCGCGAACCCTTCTTACGCCCTTCATGGAATGATCGATGATGCCCTGGGGTACGAGCTAGCTTTTGTTGCTCCCGTTGAAGTGATGTTCGGGAATTGTTGCTTCTTGGGGCCTCTTTCTAAGGATTTTGGCGTCACCGGAATGACGGATGATCTTTTTGATGAAAGTTACGGGGTCAGTATTCGGGATTTAGGGATTCTTTTCGTCCCGGATAAACCTGAAAACAGAGCGATTGTGGCATCATCAGGGGCGGACATCCGAGTTTTTTTCTACAGCAAACCTACCCTCAAAGAAGCCCTTACCGAGTTTAGGGAAAGATACAAGATTAACCCACCCGCGGGAGGCATTCTCAAGGTCCCCGGCCTAATAAGAGAAATTGAACACCCAAACGACAGAAGAACTTATGGCAATGCTGCGACGCTTTACGACAAAACAGGGAAAGTGCGGCTCTTTTTAGTGACGAATGAAAAGGACGCAGTGACAACGAGAATTCGCCTCAATGACCAGTTGACGGCAGAGGACCATCTTAAGTTGGCGAAAGCTCAGCTTGCGATCACAGCTTATGAGGACACCACCAAGGCAATTTTGAAAAGAAATGCACGGAAGTATGCCCAAGAAGCGGCGAAGCTTGATCCTAATAATGCTGAAACGTATATGCTTTTGGGAGACGTCGCAGAAAACTTCGAAGAACGAGAACGATATTATCGAAGGGCGTTGGAGTTAGGGGTATCTGCCCAAGACGAGCTTTACCTGCGAAGTGATTTTTTGCGGGCCTGTTTTGACTTGCTGAAGACTGCTGGATCGGGTGAGAGGATTCGGTTATACGAAAAAACAAGAGAATTTCTGGGCGGCATGATGTCTGCTTACGAAGCTCTGGACCAGCAAACGAAGATCAGAAAGAGTGGTGACGCACCCAGCTATCTTGATGATTTAGTGAGGCATTATTTCGTAAATGACGCTGGGAGCCGGATTGGTACGTTGCGTCACAATCTGATAGACCAAGCCCCTATTGAGGTACGACGAATTGAAGATCTTTTTACGAGACTTTCAATTTTCCAGGATTTTTTGTTGAAATTATCGTTCGCTCGAGAACGATTTAGAGAAGAATTTGAGAAACCCCAAGGGCAGATATGGAGTCACCCTTCTTACGCTGAAATGACTCAGGCTGACATGCTTAATGAGGTGGTTCGCAAAATGGCTGCGAATTATCTTTGGGAAGAGCATGTGGCTCTTGATCCGGTTGAGGGTGGACTGCTTGGGGAAGTCTCGGAAGAAAATCTGTCAAGGCTTCGGACGTGGGAACGATTGCTAAACGAGGTGATGTCCTCTGCCGGTATTAAACCTAATGAACACGATCAGCAGAGAAGCGCGGCGGTTGACCGCTATGAAACGCTGGTCAAGGCAAAACGACAGTTTGTGGAATCCGGAGGGTTTGAGCTGTCCCAGAAACTTTACAATCTTTTGAATGAGATGGCGGATTTAATGGCGGATTCTAAGATGCTTGCCCGTAACATGCGTGATATCGACGGGTTGGGGACGAGAATAAGAAGGATCATCCGTGATTTGTCGGCTTTGTCATATAGCGATGATGTGCGGCCGGCTGCCGAGAGGATTTTTACGGTTCTAAATCAGATGATTGATCACATAAATCAGCAAAGGGAGTCTCTTGATAATGTCCGACGGTCAAAGGGTTGGCTCCAGAGAAACCGTGAGGGTTTTCCGGTATCAATAACCAAACCTGAAATTTCCCGTGAAAAAATCCCGAAGTTTAAAGTGCCACCCGCGTATAAGGACTATGTTGAAGAATACATCCGGATCTATCTTGGGCGGGAACCTACAATTGAACAGAGGCAATCTCGTTCGGAAACCCGGGCTCCTGTAATGTTGGATTCCGAAATCCACGAACCCGGATCCACACCGGACATGATATCGGTAAAGCAGGGTGTAATGCCTGAGCCGCTAATTGACAAGGACAAGGAGAGGAAATTTTATGCCAAGCTGGAAGCCCGCTTGCGCGAAAAACTCGCTTCGCCTGAACCTGTGATCGAGCTGATGCGGAAAATTGTTGGCGCAAGGGAAGAGATCGGGTTGCAAGAATTTTATCAGGAACTGGAAAAAACAAAAAACTATCTGGCAAAAGCTCTGGGATCGGCAGGCGATTATGTTGTTCTTTGGGGAGAGCCACATAGCTCTCGGCGGTGGGTGTGGTCTCTCATCCAGGAAGGAATAAGGCCCCCGAAACAAAAAACTTATTTCGAGCCCCATAAATATTATTTCAACGAGAGTCTCATTCGGAGAATATCTTTCGCGGCGAATACATTTGTGATTGCGGATGATGCTGCTTACTCAGGACGGCAGATCAGGGAAACCATCGAGTTAATTTCAAGGGCGAATCCTAAAGCGAAATTCATTATAGCCGTGCCTTTCATGACAAATTCTGCCGTCAGCAGGATTAAATCCAAGGGGACATTGTCCCAGAAACCGTCCGTCGAAATCCTTCCCTACAAAAAAATACCGACAATAAAAGATATTCTTACTCCATATGAGTCGCTCATTTTTGACGAAAATCCGGACGTTTTTGGGAAAGTATTTGTTGAGGGGAAAAAATATGACCTTCTCTATACAGCCATGACATTGTTTGAGCATAAAGTCGCGGATGGCTTGTCACTCTATCCGTGGGCTTCTCGATTTGCTAAACCTGTGACTCCTCCCTATAAAGAGGAAAATAGTGATTACTACAAGGAAGAGGTCGAAGAATACCGGGAATTTCTTTTTCCGAAGCCATCTGGTTCTGGAAAGGAATTGCGTCAGCTTCCCATAATAAAAGAGTCCCAGACAACAGGAACGTCTGCGGGGAAGCCACGATCTGAACTGCGGGAAAAGGAGACCCCTTCAGAAACCTATCCGCTGGATATTGATACGATGGAAGAGGCCAAAGCGTTCAATCATGAATTAGGCAATTTTTTGACGTCCAGCGGTGTCTTGGCGAATTTGGAGCTGTGGGGATATCGGCTGAATCCCAATTCAAAGCTGGCGAATCTTTGCTTGGATCTGCAAGGCATTATAGAGAATTATGCAACTATCGTTTTCTCTGCGGATCTGTTGGAAAATTTATCTGAGGTTGTGAACAATTTATACAGGATTTTTCGTGAGGCCTCCTGGGAGGACTTGCAGACAGAGCTTGAATTATTAAAAGGTCAGGAACCGGGAGAAGTCGATTTCACGGTTGAGGATCTAAAACGCATTCTCCAACTGCAAAAATATTTTTACTGGTTTCTAGCTTCGCATCTTGTAGGAGTTAAAGAAATTCCGAGCGAGACCCTTCGGTTTAAAACGATGCTACAATCTGTCGTGAACATCAGTGATGCGTTGCGAAATCAGGTGAAAATTTCCGAAGAACTTCAGAACACAGATCAGAAAATTGAGCTGACGACAGATGGGGCGGCTTTGGCCCAGGTGATGCTTAACCTTTTGAGGAATGCCCATAGAGCAGTAGAAATGAAATTTGGAAAAAATTCGTCAGAAGGAAAAATCCACGTGGTGATCAAACAGGTTTCAGATTCCCGTATTGTGGTGACCATTCAGGATAATGGAGTGGGGATGTCGGCCGATGTTCTGGCCAAGGTTTTTTCTGAATCGGTGACCACCAAGGAAACAAAAGAAGGGCATGGAATCGGACTTATGGTCGTGGCCGGGTTAGTCGAAAGCCGTTTGGGAGGCACCATTTCAGTCGAATCGAAGGAAGGTGAGGGGACTGTGTTTACGTTACAGCTTCCCGTGGACATCAATCATCCGCTAAAAAATACTCCTCACGATATTTTTACTGAGACTCGCCCGAATTATCCCGCTTTTGTTCGAGCGCTCCTTCAGGATGCGCTTACACCGGAAGAATATGGTTACTTGGGAGACCCCAAAAAGCCTTTGAGGAATTGGCTAGGTTTGACCGATATGAGCCGACAAATTTTGGCGCATGCAGGGAAGGTCATCGGGACCTTGTTCCCTGATAGCCGTGGCCTGGGAGCTCGAGAACTGACGCAGTTAAGAACCTGGATTTTGGAATCTCAGGAGGGTCCATCTCAACGCTCAGAGACAAGAGGAATGGAGACGCCGCCCCCGACTGAAGTTTCTCTGGCATCCTCCTCGGGCGGTGTAGCATCCTATATTGCGGTGAATCCTTCTGGTTATAAACCATTAGATCTGCCGCCAGAAATTTTTGGAGGGAGTGATACAGATTTGATTGCGGTGCTGGTTGATGTGGCGGCGCAACTTGGTTCCTCACCGATCG
>CAYULU010000055.1:0-7020 GCA_964445745.1 uncultured bacterium
ATTTTATTTGAAGCACTTAACATCATTCGTCACCTAGAATTTGCAGAACTCAAGATTGATATCAATCCGGCATTTGGCGTATTTCTTCCCTGAACTGTTTCAGAGCCGTTATTTCTTCTTCTGTTAGGTTGGGCGGGGCGTTGTGATCATAATTTTTAACTTTCTCCCGCAAGGATTCAAAGATCTTGATTTGCCTTTGGATCTCTTTTAATTTTTCGCTTGGATTGTCAGCCCGTTGCATAATCCATCTCTCCTGTCTTATTTATCCCCAGGATTTTTCCTGAAGAAAGCATGTTTAACCCGCAAATTAAAATCATTCATAGAATAGCGCGTCTGAAACAGCTTGAGGAATTGCTTAACTTCGGGAATCGCATGCATCTTATTGACATATTCCATCGTGTTTTTCCTACCAAATGGCGCAAACAACACTTCCGCCCGAAAGGAATACAAAACACTTTCGACTTTCCGAAAGGACGGCTCATAGCGTCTGTAATCCATGTCACTTTTCCCGAGAATTGATTGCCATGTTTTCACGACTTCCGCTTCCGAGCAAAAAAGCTCAAAAATCCCTCTGATTTTCTGAGAAATACCCCTCTCCACTTCTAGCATCGTTATCAGGCCATCTTTGTCCGTCCACCCTTCTTCATAGAGTGCACTAGCCGCAATGATCCCCAGAAAGGAAAGCTCCCAGTGTTTGTATTTGCCCGAATACTGCAGAAGACCGCTTGCGCGGAGGTAGCTTGCCGCGAACCGGGCATTTGTAAAACATCTGATAACTCCCGTTTTGGTTTTCTTGAAATCTTCGACTGTAAGGTGGGTATCCCGGATCTGGCGGATAAACGCCCTGATGCTGTCCAGAATGCCCTCTTTCTTTTGGTGAACCAGAAGAAACATCAGCAGGGGCAGGATCAGGTCATTACTTCTTTTGAAGTTGTTTTTATCGCCGGGATGACCGCTCCTTACAAATCGCCATCGTTTATCGGGTAGAAACTCGATTTCAGCTGAAAGTAAATCCTGCAAAGAGCAGGCGTTTTCGGTATCATTCTCATAGATGTGAAATAGATCGATCATTCGCTCAAGAATGTCGATCTTGCTCTTGGGCTCATCAAGGTATGCGGTAAATTTTTGATCAAAAAGAAAGTCGGAATCAACCCACTCCTTAAAACCCCTTAGAAGATCCCTGATTTTTTCTTGTTCGTTCATAACCGCCTCCGTAACTGTCTCTGATCCTACCAGCCAACAGCGACAACATCATGTCGCATGATTCTAAAAAGCAAAAAACCTTCGCCGGGCGTTCTTGCCCAACGAAGGTTTGTCTTTTTTTCGGCGTTCTTTGCCGATCCGCCTTTGCTTTGTGGCAGATAAGTCCAGGTTCCCCCTTCAAACTTCAGGACTATCCCGAATTGTGGCAACAGACTAACCCTCAAAAGAGCCAAAAGCAACAAACAAAAGGTTGTTTTAGCGTTTATGGATATCGTTAAAAAGAGCTTTCAATTCGCTCGGCTGCCTAACCTGGTTAACTGTCTGACGAATATCTCTTTGGTTCATATCCAACCGTTGGATTGATCCATCGTCAGCCACGGCAATAAGCTCTATCCGCCCAAAGGAATCGCCGTGCTTCTGCGCAAAAAGAGCCATTCCCTTCGCCTTGTACATGGCATCGGCAAAATCGGTGCTATGTGGTTCAAGAACATCCACAATCATTTGCTCCTTACGCTTTCGGAACACAAGCAAATCGGGATAAAGGGGGCGGCATTCATCCCCATACAGATACGGGATGCAAAATGAATAATATTTCCTCGGCACATTGCGAAGCCATGCAACAAATCCAACATCCGCCATTTCCTCTGTTAGGACGGCTGACTCCCATGAGTTCGCGGCCCATCCATAGTTACCGTCATGATCAACAAAAAGGTGCTTTGACCATTTGGGGCTTTCTTGAATGAGTTCTACTTCTTGGGGCAAAATCAACGGGATCGTTTGAGGCTCCTTAGCCAGTCTTCGGATTCGGTTGTATTCTTCCCGCTTCGAGGACGGCAGAGATTTTATTTGTTCCTTATACCGTTCAAAGAAATCTTCGCTTTTGGCTTTCGCCTTCGCTTCAATCCGGTATCCAACCGTTTCATCCTGCAAAATTCCATAAAGCTCGATTTTTGGGAGAAGCGGTTCGTCTCTGTTAAACTGGGCTTTCCAAAATTCTTTATGTATACCTTCGCCAAGTAATCGTCCACAAACATCGAAAAGATCGTCTATGTTTTCTGCTGTTGTCGGCACATCCTTTACTATACCGTCTGCGACAACCTTCCACTCTCCAGCTTCCACATACACTTCTCTAACTTTTATGGTTTGGTTGTTTTTGAAGAGCTTAGCAAATTCTGGTGCTTGACGACACCGTTCCAATTCCTCGATAAGTGCATTCACCACTAATGACTTAGCTTGCGCCCATGCTTTCGGATCAATCCCATCGATGGTGAGTTGCCTTGCTAATTTTATTAATCTCCTGACATCGGATATTTTTTGAATGCGTTCCACAAAATAACTCGGCAGATTTTCCAACGCAGAAAATGCTTCCGGATATTTGAAATTTCGCTTATAAGAAACAAGATTGGCTCCCACAACAATGTCCATAGGCGGAGCATTTTCGGGATCATTTAATTTCGTAAGGATTGCATTGAGACCATCCCGATCATAATGCGGCAAGTACAAGGATACCGTGTTAAGCAACTCGTTGCCTTCAATCCGACGGGCGAGGGGTGTTCGCACCATGCGCCCAACAAGCTGCGCAATTGCTGTATGATCCTGAGCTCTCCGAAAAGACATTATGACTTCTGCCCTCGGACAATCCCATCCCGTACCAAGAGCCGTTTTAAAAAAAACAACGCGTATCACTGAATCTTGCTGGATCTTTGATGCCTCCACCTTCCTTATTTGATACCCTCCGGTTGAGATCGGTCCTTCCGTGTCAAAACAGTGGGCCAATGCCCCCATGCCAAATGTCCCTGTTTCCCGCTCAAGAACTTTAACTGCTTTTTCCAAATCGGTCCGGGTAACCTGTTCTCCCTCACGATCCTGAACCTGCACTACTAGAACTGGATCGATGTAGGGCAGGCTTTGCTTTTTCGCATACGACTTCCACTCATCTCCATATTGCTTCCAGCGCTTCGCAGCCTGAGCCAATAGCGTCCAATCGGTAGGTTGCTCCTTATCCGGAAAAAAAAGAACGATTTTCTCCTTTAATAAGCCGGAGATTCTCACCGCAGCAGGATCAACAAGATGCTCTCGCTTGGTTCGTTGCGAGCCTTCAATGATGGTTGCAAATCGTTCAGGAGTCGCGCTTATGCCAATAATTATCCTGATCGGAGAAAGACCAACTGCGGGATCTCCAAAAATAAACTTTTGAACGATTGTTTGGGCTTGGTTACGCTCCCGCGTCGTCAAATTCATTCCCCGGTGCGCTTCATCAATAATCAAATAAAAATGGGACGGTTTTTTCTTCGATGTGTTTTCAATGGTTTGCCATATTGCGTGGTCGCGCCCATCACCTGTTTTAGTCAAAAGATTGTCTTTGCCAAGTTTTTGAGTATTGAGAAAATAAACCTTTCCAGATTCAAACTGCTCCCGACTAAAAGTTGATTCGACTACAACCAATTCATTCTCACAAAAAACCGTTGATTGTGTCAGGATTTTGTCTCTGCTTTGAGAATTAAGCTCGGGAGAATCTGAAAACCAAAGAAAAACAGCCTCCCGATCCGCCTCATGGGTTTCATCCCCTTGCAAGATTCGCTCCATTAGCGCCGTGATTGTTACCGTTTTCCCGGAACCTGTTGGAGAACTAAGTATGATCGCCTGAGCTCTATCCCTCTCCATGACTTCACGGCGAGCATAGCGGATTTCTGCCATAAGTTCTTTCACAGCTAATTCTTGGAAATCCTTCAGATCAATTTTCACGATACTTTTTCCACATTAATCTTGAAATTGTCCAAATAGTTTTTATATAACATCTTGGTTCGGATTTGCTCTGGCAACAATGCTGTCATATGCCGAAACGCCTCTTCCGAATCAGTCACAAGAAAAACAAGTTTTATGTCCGGTCGCCGTTTGCACTCTCGCTTAAATTCAATAAAATTTTCTTCTTTAATCAAAATCGCGTAAGGAGAATTCTTTGGCATGAACCATTTACTAAAGCCGCGCACCGCCTCTCTTTCACCATTTGCGCCCGCCATAAGCCAAAGGACTGGAAGAATCGCCTCGAATTTCTCACCCAATGCAATTTCAGTCGGATCAAGAAAATCTAATCGGAAATATTCAAGATTCTCCTTGAAGCCATCGCTCAACAAGCTTCCATTTAAATATTCTCCTGACAATGGCGTCCCATCGTCACGACATCCCTGTGTGACATATTTACATTTGGGCCATGTCACGGCTTCGCAAATGCCATGTTTTTCAAATTCCTGATCACCTTGAATAAGACCTCGCTGATTGAGCTGAGCCGTCTCATCCGCATCAACCTCATTGTTAGTAACAAGAATGCACCGCCGCGCACCCGGATGCTCTTCGTTCAATAAACAGGTAGCATGATATGAAGTCCCTGATCCTGCAAAAAAGTCCAAAATCAATGCATTTGTTCGATTGCGACAAGCTGCTGCCAAGCAGTCAAAAACGGTATAAAGGGACTTGGGGTATGAGAATTTGTTCGATGCACCAAGAATTTGCTTTAAGAGTGATGTCCCATGTGTCCCAGCGTTGTATTTGGAATCAGTCCAGTTGGTAAAAATAGGATCACTTTTTTCCTTTCTGTCGACTTGGACTTTAAACGCCCCTCGTTCCGTCATGAATATTTTTCCGGCTTCGATTTTCTTGATCATGGATGTGCGATTAAAACGCCAAACGCGTTCTTGGCCCTTGCCATCGACGGGGTATGCTCGCTCGCAACCATCCTTCGTTTTTCCTTTAGGGTAAGATGCTGTTTTATCCAAGTTAGGGCCAACGCCTATAATTTTCTTACTTTTTGAATCAACTAAGAGTGCGTAAAATTGCTTGGGTCGACCTACGCGGTAATTTCTTTTATCTGTTCCTGAGCGCATAAGCGACCAGTCATCTGTCTCCAAATCCACATCCTCTCCGACAAGTGAAGTGCATTGAGGAACGCAGAAAATGGCGTATTCGTGGGTACGAGAGAGATTTCCACCACCCCCGCCTTGAGGGTGATGGTTGATAATGGCCGTCTCGATTACATGTCCAGGGAAAATATCTTCTAAAAGACATCCAAAGTGAAACATTTCATAGTCGTCAATAGCTGCTATTAATATGCCATCTTTTTTCAGAAGACGCTTAGCTAGCAAAAGCCGCTTTTTCATCATCGAAAGCCATTTCGAATGCCGCCACTGATCATTTGAATCAACATAATTGTTATTATATTTCCAATCACGGGCTCCCGTGTTGTATGGCGGATCAATGTAAATAACATCAACTTGTCCTTCGTAACAGTAAAGGAGCAGCTGGAGAGCATGAAAATTATCCGCATTAATGATGGTGTGATAGGGTTTTCCTACAACGCGGGTTAGACGATCCACGGGAACCAGTGTGGGATAGATAGGCTCCCCAAAACGCTTCACAACAATAAGATCGCTCGTCTTGACAGACTCTCTCGTCCCGTCTGCGTCTTCCAACACAATTACGGATCGCCCGTTACTGTGGACTTCTTCGATCACGAAAACTTCTTTATTATTCCCGCCGCGCTTTACAACTCGCGCACCGCGTTTGATGGGAAGACCCGCCAACTGAACTTGCTCGGGAATATGTTCCTCAAAAACAAGGCCGAAATTCTTCTGCTTTTTTAAATTTGCCACTTCGCGCCCGATTTCGTTTTTCAAGCGAGCGTCTTTAATCTCATTTATCAGGTCTTCTATTTTGGCCATAGACAACCCGGATATTGATTCTGAAGGATTAGGCAGATTGCGACGGGGTATAGATATGGAACTGCTTTCTTAAACCGAAAGAGGGACACGGGCTTTCCTCGCTTGTGCGCGATTCAGCCCTGCCGGACCGCCAAAGATTTATTGGCAGGTCGGATGGATGGCTTGCTTTCTGGGGAACATCGTGGGTGCCTGAAAGAAATGGGGGCGCACCTACTCACGCCCCGTAACAGGCACCTAGGATGGGCCCACAGAGAAGCGCTTTCAGCACGCCCTTTTTCGGGCGTGCCTCTAGCACCGTCCTCTGTAAGAAATTTCCTAGGTTTCGTTACGGACAGTAGCCGAAGCTACGCAAATTTTAAATTTTTAGTATTACTTTTGGCTCTTTTAAAGCCGACGAATTATAGCAGGAAGCATGGCAACCTGGAAAGCATTCGATATTTCCAGTTTTCCCTTTGCCCCAACCCGCACGCACCCTGGCAGGGTGTTTCCTTAAGGGGGAAAATGGCTTTTGCCTAGATTTTGCCTAGTTTAGACATCACTCACACGCTGGGGATAGCTCCAACCTCACCAATTCGTTTTCTTCGCAATCGCTCTGAAATGATGTCATCAATGCTTCTTACCAGATCTTCGGTACGCTCGTCATTGAAGTTGTATGTGTTTACCTGGGTATTCTTGATGACAGAGTTTTCGTCCTTTACCAAACCTTTGATCTTCAAATACTGCTCATTCGCCTTGAGCCGGGTTAAGTGATCCGGGGACCTGTCCACCACTTCACCAGACATATTCCTGTGTTCCTTGACGGCCTCCATGCCTTCAGCAATCACCTTGACCGATTTCCTGTGTGGGACTACTTTCTCAAGAACAGAAATGTATCTTTGCCATTCAGTTCTTACAATAGGGTCGTTCTTCATCCGGTCCTTAACGGCTTGTCGCGTAATCCCGCATTCCCTAGCAGCCTTAGCTTGATTACCCTTGTGCCGTTGTAAAGCCTCGACAAGCTCCACGGACCGTACTTTTTGAGGTCTGGTAGACCACTTTCTCTCGCTCCCCATTAGACCTTTATCCCCCAACCAATATCCGTCATTCTTGGGTTAATTGCATA
>CAYULU010000056.1:0-6809 GCA_964445745.1 uncultured bacterium
ACCTGACTGACAGGAGATTTTTTATGACCGGCAGTAATTTTTTTTTACGGCTTTTTAAAAACCCCGCCCGGTACCAGAATTTGAACCGAATACGCTTTTTTTTCCGTGAAACCCGCCTTCGATGGTTCCAGTTTGCGGCATCATTTTTCCTGACACTGACAGCCTCGATTTTTGAGGGAGTGGCTATCGTCGCCTTGATTCCCGCGATCCACGGATTTTTAAAGGGGCGTTTTGATTCCCTTCCCGGGGAAAATGTTTTTTCTCCGGTTATTCATTTTTTTTCAGAAACTGGTGGTTTGGGTCAGTACGCGGGCGGATTTTTTTTGATCCTGCTGATTTTCACCTGTTTGATTTTAAAAAACATTTTTGCCTATCTGGCCGCGTTGGCCGCCAGCTCTCACCTCAAACAATTCGAAACCAGTCTTCGCAAAGCGATTTACAAGAGGTATCTGGATTTCGGAAAATTCTTTTTCGACGGAAAGAGCACCGGATCTCTTTATCAAATTCTTATGGGGTTTAGCCATATCCTGGCGGAAGTCCTGGGCGAAGTTCATCGGTTCCTATGGAGCTTCGTCGCGGTTTTGGTTTACCTGGCCCTCATGTTCTGGATTTCGCCCCTTCTGACTTTAATGACCCTGCTGATTCTCTTTCCGTTATATTTAGTGTTACAAAAACTTCTTTGCGGGATAAAAGAAATTCCTGAAGAATTAACATTTCAAAAGATGGATCTCAGCCGGAAAATTTCAAACAGCCTCGCATGTATTCTTCTTGTGAAGTCTTGCGGTTCCGAAGTCCAGGAACATACCTGGTTTTCAGGTGCCAGCGACAGGATTGCCAAATTTGAGTTTGGCATGGACAAGAAAAGACGATTGGCCGAGCCCTTGCAGGAGAGTTTGGTGGTTTTGACGCTTCTTTTTCTGGCGGTGGCGATGACTTTTTTGATCGAATATGTTCCGGATCATCACTCGGTGGCCGGATTTATCGTTTATTTTATCATCCTGTGGCGTCTGGCTTCTGCCTTGCGGAGTTTTCATCGAATACAAAATGTTTTTGCGGCGGCGGAAGGCCCCATGGAAGACATTGAGGAAACGTTGGGCCATGACGACAGATTTTATGTGGCCGATGGAGTGAGGTCTTTTGAAAAACTCAAGCGAGGGATCGAAATCCGAGATCTCAATTTTGCCTTCCCGGACAGAAAGCAGAAAACGCTTCATTCCCTGAATCTGAACATCTCGAAAGGAACGACTTTAGCGCTGGTCGGTTGCTCCGGAGCGGGGAAAACAACACTGACGCAAATTTTGATGAGATTTTATGAAATCAACACCGGGGCTGTTTTTGTTGACGGGGTCGATCTCCGGGAATACAAAATAGAAATGCTACGGAACCGGATGGTTTTTGTCAGTTATGATGAGGGGCTGATTAACGCTTCGTTCAGAATTAACTTGCTGTATGGACTTAAAAAAGAGGTGCCTTCCGAAGAAATTGAAGTAGTTCTCAAAAAGACAGGACTATGGGATTTTGTATTGAGTCAGCCTCTCGGGATCCATGCAGAGATCGGAGAAAAGGGAATCTTGCTTCCCGAAGTGGAAAGGTTTCGGCTTTCTCTTGCCCGTGCCATGCTTAAAGATCCGGATGTTTTGATGGTGGAGGAACTTCCCAGTGTTTTTGATGCCGGAACGGAACGGTCAATCCTGGCGTCGATTCGGGAGGCCATAAGAGGTCGCACTGCCCTTGTGATTACGAGAAGGCTTTCTGTTCTCCGTTACGTGGATCGGATTGCGGTGATGGAACACGGCAGGATAGTTGAAGAGGGATCCTTGGATGAACTGTTGGCACGACAGAATAACTTTTTTCGGATGAAAGAGGCCGGAAAAATCTTTTGATCAGATTTCAAGAATTTTTGGGAATCGGGTGAGATTTTTACAGCCTGTCCGGGTGACCAGTACCAGATCTTCCAGGCGGATTCCGCCCGCGTCTTTATAGTAAAGTCCCGGTTCCACGGTGACCAGATGCCCCTCCTTCAGGATATCATCGCCTGCGCCGATTCGCGGAGGCTCATGGATTTCCAGCCCGAGCCCGTGGCCGGTGCTATGGAAAAATCCTTGCATGCGGCCGCCTTGCAATCCGGTCCGGAATCCAAGTCGCTCGAAGTAGGATTGAATGGAGTTGTGAATGGTCCGGCCCGAGCCGCCCGGACGGATCATGCGCATGGCGATGGCCTGCCCTTCCTTGACGGCGGCGAACATCTTTTTCAGTTTAGGAGAGGCCTTTCCCTTCACAACCGTTCTGGAGAAATCAGCGTAATAAAGTGTTCTATTGTTGCGGGGGAAAATATCAAAAAGGATCGGCTGATTTGCAAAAAGCGGGCCCCTTCCTATGTGGTGAGGATCAACTGAGTGAGGGCCGCATGACACAATGGTGTTTTCTCCGGTGCAGTCGTGTTCCATCAGAACGGTAAGAATTAACTTGCGGACGGATTCACTGGTCAAAGGTGTGTTTTGATAAAAGAGCCGGTTGTTCTGGACCGTCGCCTTTTTTAAAAGCGAAATAGCGGCATGGGCGGCGCTTTCGGTGGCCCGCAGGGCCTGAATGACCGATCGGATTTCCTCAGGTGTTTTAATCGTACGTTCCTTGAAGAAAATCCCGGGATGGCAATCCAGACGGATCCCGGCGCGTTTCAGGGACAGGGCATAGAGGTAGGAAAAATCCGGGGGGACCGTGAGACGGTGCACTTTTTTTTCACGGAGAAAAAAAACGACCAGGTCGGACAGGGAAGCGTGGCGCTTGTATTTTTTCCGGAATTTCCCTGCCAGGGTCGTGGTGCTGAGTACGGCGTGAACGCATGCTTGTTTCCTGGCACGGTCGATCTCAAGGTCGTTGATCAAGATATATTTTTTTCCTCTGATTTGTACGAAGACAAACGGGTCGGGAGCGACAAACCGGGTTGCGTAGTAAAGATCGGGATTTCGTTCACTGATTCCGATGATCAGGAGGTTTTCTCTCATCATGGCGGGAATTATATCATGGTACAAAATAAAAAGATAAGCACGCGGTGAATAAAAAACCAGTTCCCCGTCGGGTTCCCGTCTTGACCAACTTGCGGAAAAACAATAGACTTCAGACTGTTAAGGCTTATTTTGTGAATAGCCGTCCATGACACTCGCGTGAGTGCGCGTGGTGGTTTTGTGCCCGGAAAATTTTAGTTTTAAAAAAAAGAATTTTGGGCGCATAAAATCAGAAAACGATTTTTGGAGAGGTGGCAGAGTGGCCGAATGCGGCAGTCTCGAAAACTGTTATACGCGCAAGCGTATCGGGAGTTCGAATCTCCCCCTCTCCGACGGTTTTTATTCTTACGACTGGAATCCCGAAAACGTATGGCAATGAAAAGAAAATTAATCGTCCTTTGTTTTTGCTTGTTTCTTGTCCCTTTCGCCTTTTCCCCTTTTTTGCATGCCGAGATCATTCAGCTTAAAAACGGCAACGCCATGCAAACAAAAATTCTGAAAGAAGACGATGAGTTTGTCACGGTAGAAGCGGTCGGTGGCAAGGTCAAAATTCCCAAAAAGGACATCTCGAAAATATGGCGAGGATCGAAAGAGGAACTCGTCGAAATTACCGCAAAGCGGGTTTTTTTCACCAAAGGGATGGAACTGTATAGAGACGGACGGTTTCGGGAATCCGCGGAATCTTTTAAGCAGTCACTCGGGCCCGCCGCTAGTAACGCGATCATCTATGCCAATCTCGGAAGCGCTTATGCCTCCGCGGGTGAATTCCAAAAAGCTGAATCGAGTTTTCTGGAGTCTCTGAAACAAAAACCCGACCATCCAGCCATCCTGCTGAACCTTGCCCGGTTGTATGAAGCTCAGAAGAAATATCAAAAGGCCGCGTTTTATTACTTAAAATCATTGAATCAGAATGCCTCGGATATGAGCGCTCAGCGTAGTTTGGCTTATTGCTATTACATGAACGGGGATTATTTAAAAGCGGCGGAAACGTTTGGGTTTCTCGGAGAAAAAAATGATATTGTTTCCCAGTGTAACAGCGCGGCTGCTTATATCCAGGCGGGGGAACTGGACAGGGCCGAAGCCATTCTCAACAAAATGGTCGAGGATCCCGTCCCGGTGCCGGGCGTGTATCTGAATATGGGAAATCTCTTTTTTTTGAAGGGCGACCTGATACGGGCGGAGCAATATTACCGGAAAGGATTGCAACGAGATCCGAAAACTGCGGAGATCCACCAGATGCTGGGGGACCTGTATTTGCGTCTCGATCAGCCGGAACTAGCGCAACAACATTTTAAGGAAGTTCTTGAGAAAGACCCGAAGAACGGCTGGGCTATGGCGGGTTTGGCGCAGGCGTTTATTAAGGTCGAAGAATTTGAAAAAGCGGGAGATCTGTGCCATCAATTAACAAGGGAGCATGCTGGTGATTCCCGTGTGTTAAATCGTGCGGGATTGATGTATCTAAAAATAGACAAACCGGCTCTGGCACTTGAGGTTTTTAACACGCTGATCGCCCGGGATGAAAAAGACGCTAGGGCGCATTCAAACGCCGGGCTTGCTTATGTCATGATGAATGATGACGATAATGCTTTAAAGGCATGGACCCGGGCGCTGGAACTGGAGCCCGGGTTAGAATCTGCCTTGCAAAACAAAAAACTTCTGGAAGAAGCTGTAAGTGGAGAAGCGGTCGATGTCTAGCAAAAAGGGATTTACCCTACTTGAAATTATTGTAACGGTAACCATTATCGCCATCTTGGTCGCTTTAGTGGTCCCCCAGATACTGCAACGGGCCCGCAAAGCAGAGGAAGCAGAGGCTCTTGTCAATCTTGGCGCGATTCGACGTGCTCAATTAGATCTCCACGGAATATCGGGGCGGTTTGTTGAAGCGGCGGATGAAAAGGGCATTCAGGCGGCCCTCGGTCTTTCCATTTCGAATCTGATCTATGATTTCAAGATTATTGATGCGGACGAAGATAATTTTCTGGGTGTTGCCACACCGGTTGACGCACTTGAAAACTGGCTCGAAGAGATCAAGATTGATAAAGATGGATTTGTCGGATATCCCGGATATGGTGACGGAAGCGGTGGCGATAGTAGCAGTGGAGGATCTAATTCAGGGGGTGATTCCAGCAGTGGATCTGGGAGTGGAGTAAGTGGCTCAGGAGGTGGCAGTGGTTCGAGCGGCGGGTCTTCGGGAGGGGGTGCCGGAACCAAAACAGATAATGTTTTTTCTTCTGCTACGGTAAAGCCTGTATTTAGTGGTTATGCCGCCGATGTACAAGCTGTTTTGGATACACTTGCGTTGATGACAGATCCTTTAACAGCGGATGGAATGGTTACGGGGAAAGATCTTGTAGAGTGGGCACAAAGAAATGAAATTCCTGTTACCTTTGAGACTATTAGTTCCTGGGGGTTGCACTCTGGTTCACGGGGTTCGGATCCCGATGGCACGCCGTGGATTAAAAGTGAAATTCAAATTAGCACGGATTTGCAGTCTAATAAATATGCCTGTGCAGCTACGCTTGCCCATGAATTATTACATGCAACCTGGTGGCTTGATGATTATGGAAAATACTTTTGGCTTGGGACAAAAGCTCAACCTGATTATGGGATGCCCACCCCGACTGGCGAGGTTAGATCCAAAAATTCCGTGGATCAGGAGTACAATGCCTTTGTGACGCAGTCGGAAATTTGGAGCTGGTTTAAACGGAGCGGTTATGATATTGGCGACTATGAAAATCCGGGCTATTCTTACAACTATCAGGTGTCTCATTTCATCAACGTTTTGACGGGAGAATTAGTGCCGGAAAGCACAGCAAAAAAATATGTTTCTAACAATTACCCTGAACTGTCTGACTATTAAGCTTTATTTGAAAGGATGATTCCATGTGTTTTTTGCCAAAAAATAAACTTTGGATAATTGGGACAGGTGTTCTTATTATCACTTTGTTTTATTTTTATGCTGATAACAATACGAATAACACCAGTAAGGAGTTTTTGGTGAAAATGTTTTCTGATTTTAAAAGCGATAATCCTGCTTTTTCTTTTACCTTTGAGTATCCGCCAGACGAATGGGTTTTGTCGGAAACAAGTGGACGACGCGAGGTTTATGATGAAGTTTATCTTCGAGGGAAGCCGGATTCTGGAGGAGAATTTGCGCCCAGCATCTCTATTTTTGTTCGTCCCAATGAGATGGGGAAGACGGCGGAAGATCTTCTTTCCGATCAATTAAGAATGGAAGGAGGGTTGCCGGAATTTGAAATTCTTAAAAGAGAAACAATTTCCATTAATAAACAAAAGGTTTCTCTCGTTACTTTCCAGCATGAAACACGGGTTCCGCTTGACGCTATTGATGGGCGAATGGTTGTAATAAAAGTAAGAATGTTATTTTTTATTAACGGCGAGAAGTCTTATCAAGTCGTAACGCGCACGAGTGCGGAACAGGCCGTTCGGATTTTTGAAGTTTTTGAACATATTTTGAAGACGTTCAAATTTATAAACTGATAAATGTTTTACTAACAAGAACTTCTTGAAAACGTTGTTCGTTTCCCGCATCATACGGTTCTTCTGATACTTCTCAACGACAACTAAGGATTTTAATGGACTACCTCGTATACGCCCGTAAATTTAGGCCGCAAAATTTTGATGAAATCGTGGGGCAGGAGACCGTCACGGTCACGCTCAAGAATGCGATCAAGCAGGGGCGGATTCCTCAAAGTTTTCTTTTTTCCGGTCCCCGGGGTGTGGGAAAAACTTCCACTGCCCGTATTTTAGCCAAGGCGCTTAACTGCAAAGAAGGTCCCACGG
>CAYULU010000057.1:0-6740 GCA_964445745.1 uncultured bacterium
CGCTGGTCCGGTGATCCCCGCGCCGTAGGTCAGCGATACCACGCCGGGGTTGTCGGAGGTCACGAGCACGTTTGCTGTTTCGCCGACGCGCATGGGGTTGGGGGCGTGGATGCGGAGGGTCATTGGTTACACATAATCCACGCTGTTGAGATTGAATGTTACCGAGTAGCGAGTGACAGATGCGGTTGTGTCTCCAGCTGGCCCCGTAACAACATATTTGATGCCGCGAACGATAACGCCGAACTCACCTGCAGAGGTATATAATTCAATGCAGTCTGTCGTTCCAGCTCCAAGATGAACAAGCGGCGACCCTCTGACTACGGTAAACTCTGCATCCTCGTAATAAATATCTGTGTCCTGCGCTAATATTGTATAGGTGTCTGGCACACCTGACTCAACATGTACGGTTGCCATGATTCGGCGATGCGCCATGGTTCCAGGCGTTGTTGGTCCAGTCGCAACGGTATCGCTGATTACTGTCACCAACACATCGATATCACACGAAAACACGCAGTCCCCCGTTGGCAAAAACTTGGGCATGATTTCAATGGCGTCGAACACGGCAGGCGCAGTAAACGTCGCATCGCGAATGATCTTCGCAAACCCACTGGACAGCTCATCGAGGTTGCTCTGTACGTCTACGTCAACAAGCTCGGACGTCGTATTGTCGTAGCTGATAGCTGTTGCTGGGTGACTGTTCGGCGCACTTAGTCCACCAAGCGCTCCGTGATAGGATACGCTTGCAGACAGCGCAAGCGAGTTCGTTCCGGTAAGACGCACGAAATCCACAATGCGCGCACGACCTGCTGCGGGGTCCCATCCATTTTGCGCCTGATAGGTCAATCGATACAAAGGAACCCATTCCTGAAACGGCTTGTCACCAAACGCAAGTGACACAACCGTCTCTTCTTTTGCAGCAGATAGCGACGTATGTAGGGCTTGCCCAGGAACGACAACAATCTCGAAGTCACCGTCAAGCGAATTGGTCGCAAATACGAAACTGTTCACAAACATGTTGTGCGTTGCGGCTGAAAGCCCCCATGTTCCGTCGTTATACGTAATCCATCCGCCTGAAATCTGATATGGATACGTTGTTCCCCCAAGTGAAGAACGAACCCATGTCCATATTCCAGTCGCACCGCTACGATACATAAACGTGTATGCGTCCGCCGCTAGGTGTCCATTGTTGTTGTTCTCCAGATCCTCGTCAGCCACAACGCCAAAGTCTACCGTGATCTTGTTGCTTGCATTGGTTACCCATGGAATTGCCGGGCTCAGTACATCGCCAAGCCCGAATCCGCTCTGCGCATAAGCCCCCACCGTGAAATGCAGATGCTTATGTGTCGCCCAATCCATGCATAGGCCATGTCTCTCCTCACTTGCGTATCCGTCTGCAAGTGCCGAGTTGTATTGAACATAGGAAACAGGAACATACTTCGAGAGGTCCCAGAAGCTTGTGCTCGTGGTCGGAGCTGGCGGGTCAGCGTCGTCAAAATAAAAGAAGTGCGTTCCGTCTGTTGTGGGATGGGCCGGAAACACGACCGGCGCTGTATATTCATATCGAATTCCGTTGCGCCAAAACGCAAAAGAGACGACCGGTGTCAACGTGAGCGTCTGCGTTAGCGGGTCATAAGAGATTGTAGAGTCCGTTAGGTTCTCAAACCCAGTGGGGTCTCCGGTATGGGTATGAATCTCCATTGGAGACGGGCTATCGTAGGCAACCTGTTCGACGTTATCGACATAATCAACACGATCATATTCAAATATTCCAGTTGCAGGATTAATGCGCGCCGCCGCCGTGAACTCTAGCCCATCCGGCGTTGTGTTGACCACAACGAGCCGACCTTCATCTGTAGCCGGCGTATACGCCATTGGCGTATCCGTCAGCGCCAGGAATGTATTCGCAGGGACACCTGCGATTGTGCAGCCGATGAACTTGTAGGTGTTGTTCGCCGGATCCACGATGTCCGTGTACGCCAAGATATCGCAGCCGATAAAGTTGACGTTGCGCACGTGCTCGATTGTCAGGTTCATGATTCTGGCATTCGAGATAACGGTGTCTGTTGCGTTCACCGTCATGCCGATATACCAACCGCCATCTACATACATGTCACCAGAAAACTGGTCTGCCACGATGTCTGCCACGACGCCAGGGACAACGCCGTATGGAACGCCATCTGGAGTTTCACAGGCATATCCCCTGGTCATGCCACCCATAAACAGGAAATGGTCGCCATCGTACGTCTCTCGATCAACTATGGTATAATAGGTGCTGGAGACCGGCGTAATCGAAACGCCAGCTGCATAGGTTCCAACGAACGCCATGTTATTGACGTAGTTCGATGTCTTCAGGTGCGTATTCGAGTACATGTACAGGTAGTCAACATCGCTGCGAAGATGCAACTCCTTCTTCCCGTACCTGCAGAGAGCTCTGCCCTGTATGTCAACATTTTGCTCGACAAGCGAACCAACAGACGTCGGGCTGTGGTTCATGGAGAAGCGTTTAGTACCATTGTAGTAGACAAAATAATTGTCTGTCTCAATGAGGTCGATTAGGAACATTCCTGGGATACTGAAACCGATAGATGTGGAGTAGGTCTTCGTATCGTAAAATCGAGCAGAGATTCCTCCCATCATTCCGGACGTAGCAATAACAATCTTGTCTCCTGCCAGGAACCTTCCGGCGCCAAACATGCTGGTTGGAATCACCTTGGTTACGCATCCGTTTTGTATGGCAACATGGTTTGCGCCAATCACATCCATCTCAATGATCTCTTCGCCGTTGTTCATGGCGTAAGAGAACGCGCCGTAAGCTGGCTTTACATATAACCAATCCAGATACACGTCACCAAGCGTATCGGTAAAGCTCAAGTGTCCGTTGTTGACGAAGTACGTATCGCGAGTCACGCCGTTCCTGATATTGGACAGTGTGCCAACAGAATTGAACGTCGCCTGAATGATAATGCCAGTCGCGTCCTGTGCAACGATCTCTGTTCCAGACAATATATTGGCGTCAATTGGATCAAACGGAAGTGTGATGGAAATGTCGATGCCGTCTGGTGCCGGATTCCCAGCCGTCCATGAATTGACGATCACCACGTTCGGAACGGCTGCGTCATAGTATGCGTACGCAAACCTCGTAGGGCTGAGCGCGCACACGGACATGACGGCAGGAACAACAGCTAGGATCTGCAGCGGCATGATCCCAACGATGTCTGGCTCATACTGAATGAACGTATCAACGCCATCGGTATACATGAAGGCGTTTTTGCATGACGCCCATCCCATGACGCCAACCGCCCACGGAGTGGAACCGGCCGCAGCAAGCGATTCGCCAACCGTCATATCGTCAAACGGAAGCTGATCCAGACTGTCGATCGCGATATTGCGCACCGTGCCGCGTGTGTCGTCTTCTCCATAGCCGGCGCCATAGGACAGATACAAATCGCTTCCGTCTGCGATGCGCCGGAACGACTGCTGTCTGCGTCCGTTCGTGATCGTCAGCGGCTTCGCTGACCGCCATCCGCTAGCACCCGCGCGCTCCAGGAGAATGACTCCCAGCGGTGCCGGTAGCGCCTCAATCGTCGGAGTGCTCGTTTCGGATGCGTCGATTCCATGCACGCAGACGTAGTTGTCAGCAGCAACGAACGCCACCGTCTGCGGAGTTGTCTCCTCTACGATGATTCCATTGTATTGCACCGTGTAGCTCGGAACGATGATATCAGTCCCCACTACCGAGAATTGACCAACAGCAATCACGCCGTCGCCAAACATCTTGTGCAAATTGAATGTGTCTGCTGTGAGTCGTGAGAAAGTAGTGTGAGACTTGCGCATACGGGGATTATAAAGCAAAAGCAAAGATGGTACAAGATAGATAGAAGGACACGTGCATCGCGCACGTAGAAAGGTTCATCATGCGTACCATCATCATCGTTACCATCATTCTCACCGCTGTTGCTTGCAACGACAGCACCACCAACAACAACACCACCAACAACACCAACAACACCAACAACACCTCCCTGTGCGGCAACGGGACCACCGATCCCGGGGAGCAGTGTGACGACGGCAACACCTCCGGCCACGACGGCTGCGACGAGGTCTGCCGCGTCGAGGCGTTCTGCGGCAACGGGACCGTGGACACCAACGAGGAGTGCGACGGCGGCAACTTCGATGGGAAGAGCTGCATCACGGAGGGCTACGCCTCCGGTCAGCTCTCCTGCAACGCCGACTGCACGATCGACATCGAGGGGTGCGAGAGCCCCGACCCGCTCAAAATCATGCAGTCCGGCGGAAGGATCAAGATGCGCGTCGGTCGCGCGGCCGCGCCGGACGGAAGCGTCAGCTTCAACGGATGGTACGACACGCAGCTCGGCATCAACTGCGTGTGGCGGAAGGCGGTTGATGGCGCAATGCGTTGTCTTCCGGAGCTGACGGCGACGAGAACGCGCTGGTACATTGGCTCTACATGTTCCGCATCTACGAGACTGGCGGCATTTCCGGTAGATGACGCACCTGTGCAAAATGGAGAGTACGTGTCACAGGAATCCGGTGGCGTATTCTATGCGTATATCATTACCGGAGTTGTCACAGGAATGGTGTATCATAACAACGACACAACTTGCAGGACGTGGACCGTGAGCGACGGAGCGATGGCGCCTGCTGCCTGGTATACAGTGCAGGCAGTAGACGCGTTGACGTTCCAAGCGCAATATGAATCGATTGAATGACGTGTCAATCCGCGCGGCGCGCGGGCCAAGGGTGCAAGCTCTTGGTTTAGCTATGCGTACTCAATAAGCACGCCCCACCAGCGATTAGCGGATGCTCCGTTTGTTATCCACGCATCAGATCCATCGGCTGCTCCGCTGCACAAGAATCTCAAATAGGTAGTCTGTCCGGCGTTTGAGTAACTGGACCAAAGGTCTTTTGCTGCGCCAACAAGTGGCATTGTCTTAAGTGCCCTATCAATGTATGCGTTTATAGACGGAATACAATATTTAGTTCCATCGATATCAAGAAGCGTGCACGGATCTACTGAAAAAAGAAAATGCATCACCTCCGCGATTGGGCCGCCAGACACATCATTGCTGAACTCCATGCACAAAATCTTCATAGACTTTATTCTTGTATTAAATGCGCCAGGAGCCAGCGCTAGCGATGATTTATTAAGCGCAAACACCAGACTCGAACAATCAATAAACTGGTATAACGGGTTTGACGCTACTCCTTTTTCATATCCAGTTCCTATTTTTGTTGCTTGGAATGACGGGGCCACAGAATCGTAGCTAACCTGATACGCCATAAGATACAATAAGCTAAATGTATGGCCAGATGTCAATAGCGCTTGTCTGTTTGCTGCGCTGGGAACATACGCAACTATGTTAACACATGGAATCGTATAATCAAGCACCCACCAGTGAACAGCAGGTGGAGGTGGCACTGTGTCATATGGAAATTCACCATAGATCTCTACATTTCCAGCATTTATCGTCTTGATTAGGTACTCATGATAAACACCGGCAGCGGGCTCGATTCTAAGAATCTGAAACGCCTCTGGCTGCCAGTTGTTGTTCTCTGTCGTAGAACTCGCTGCGCCAATTCCGGCAGCAGTGAACGTGCTTCCGCTTGTGGTTCCATTTCCGCATCCGGTCGATGCATAGCTTCTGATAAGCCGAGAGTCTATACATTGCGGTCCTGCGCCAATTGGTTCTTGCGTTAAAAATATGGAGTATATAGTCTCCGGAAGCGCTGCCATTGTGTAGTAGCTTGTATTCGAATGATAATACAGCTGCCCAGCGATAGAGCACCACCCCAACTTATTAACACTCAGAACGCCAGCGAGCTGCGTGGGGTCCTGGACCTCAGCTCCGATGTCGAACAGGCATGTGTCCAGACGAACTCCAAGCTCTGACGTATAGCGATTGAGTTCCACTCCAGTAGGTCCTGTATATACATCGCGCTTTTTAATGAACTCACCGGTCGTCGCAGACGCTGTATTCTCCAGCAAATACCGCAGTCTCGCGTTCACGAATTCGCGGCGATCGATATTGGCAAGCCTCGCGCTGATCTCTGTGGTCTCGAATCCATCCATCTGGTGGCAACTCTTGTCCAGGTCGCCGTTGTTGTAGATGATGTTGCCGTTCGGATCCATCGCGGCATCAAGGCGCTGCTCCAGTGACCCTGCTGTCCTTGCCAGCTGTCCACTGTAGTGTGGATCTGTCATCGGGATCGCAGAATTCAACAGCTCATCCTTGAGGTTTGCAAGCTCATCGTCGATCGCTTGCGCGTTCGCGTTCATCGGGATCTCCCAACGGTTTGCGTAGTCGCCGTTGGCCAGCTTATAGAGGTCGAGGTAATCAGTGCGTTCCATTATGCGTTCTCCACGAAGATGGTCCAGTTAACGGTCAGTGTCGTAGCCGTCGCTGTCGGAAGGTCGAACTCGTCGAATGTACGATAGGCGTACATGATATCTCCGGCGCCCTTATACAAAGCTCCTAGCTGTGTTCCAGCGGTTCCGCTGCCAAGGATCAAGCACGCTTCGCTGAAATTGTCGTCTGCAGCGCCATAGACGTGGTCGGTTCCAACAAACACACATTGCATCGTCAGTGACGTGACATGCCCATCCGTAAACCGTGTCGTCAGCAGGATAGGCTTCGAGATCTTGCTGGCTCCGATCATTCCGGTGTACAAATACCAGCTGTCATTTGGTAGCGTGCGCGTTGGTGGAAGGCCGGAATAAC
>CAYULU010000058.1:0-6126 GCA_964445745.1 uncultured bacterium
ATTTTTATTTAACCTCGTAACAACCTCTGACCCCATCCAACATTCCGAAACAGGAAGCAAGACATTGATGGAATCCCCGAACCATCATCCCCGGAATAACTAGCGATGACCCCGGCGCAACCGTTCAAGCCGTCCGGCCATCTCGTGCCGGATCTGGTCCCGGGCTTCTTCGAGCGACCGATCGCCCAAATTTTCCAGACAAACGGGCTCGCCAATCGAGACGACAAACTTACTGCGATTACGAAGAATCAGACTTTTTTTGGGAAGTGCGCGACCGGTCCCGTCGATCACCACCGGGAGAATCTCCGTTTTATTTTCCCGGGCGAGCTTGAAGGCCCCCATCTTGAACGCGTGAATTTTCCCGTCCGGACTTCGAGTCCCTTCAGGGAACAAAAGGACACTCAGTTTTTTCGCCAAAAGCGACTGGATTCTTTTCATCGCCCGCCGACCACTCTCATGACTGCCCCGGTCCACCGGGATGTATCCGGCGCAGGACATCGCCCACCCGAGAAACGGGACTGAGAAAAGCTCCTTTTTGGCAAGAAACTTGAAGTTCAGCGGAAGCGCTGCGGCAACGGCAAGAATATCAAGCAGACTTTGGTGATTGGCCACAATCACGTAATTTTTCCCCTTCTGAATATTGGACTGTCCCGTCACCGTCAGCCGCCAGATGGGATTCCAGGCAATAATTCCCCGTGCCCAGAGATTCGTCACCTTGTGGGGCAGACGGCGCGCATCCCGGTCCGAGACAAGAGAAATCGGTAAGGCCAGCAAAAGATCCACGATCGTAAAAAAAACGGTTAACGTCACCGTCCCGAGCCACAGAACCAGGGAGTAAAACAGACCGGTCATGGAACCCAGTTTTTTTTCCTTATAAACTTTCATACTTTGAGTCCTTCATTGGATGATGTCTGTCCGTAAGGCGAAGATGGATTTTAGCGGCACCGGGCTTATTTTCAAACCTCTTTTTCCCATCACCCGTTCCCAAAAACCCGGACTCCGAGCAAAGCGAATTTTTTCAGAAAAATCCGGACGGAGAGAAACGGTCCCCGGACCGTCTTTACGCGGAGGCCTGGAGCCTTTGAAATGCCGCAAACAATGTCTGGAGATTCTGGATCGCACTCAGGGTAACACGATCGATGACAAATTGTCCGTTTTCGTCTTTATACCCGTCGTCGGGCAACGGATTCTGAAGCATGCGAACCAGCACGTTGACACTTTCTTTTTTGGCCATCCCGATACGCTGGGAAGCCCGTGCCGCCGCCAAAAACGCCATCGGTTGTAACTCGGGCGTGTTGACTTCGGATTCAAACAAGACCGGAGCCAGGGCCTGCATGTCCGAAAGAAGGCCGGGGAAACTTTCCATAAGTAATATGTCTCCGGCAACCACGTAAGCTCCCTTGCCCCTTACCTTATTTAAAAATCCTTGCACATCCCTAGCCTTGCTTCGATTGAAAACCCCCACAGCCATCGGCCTGGCAATCTTTTCAACCCCGGTCTGTGTTGCGGCCCACTGGTTAAAAGTTTCAGCCAGCCAGGTTCCGTTTTCTTTCGTTTGTTCCGTGATCTCCCCCAGCGCAAGAATATTCGGGCAAACTTCGGGATTTAAGGCATACATAAACATAAGTTGCTCAAGAACCTTACGGGTACTTTCCCGCGTTGAAAGGGTTGACGCCTCAATCAACTTGACGATGTTCCCTGCCTCTCCGCTAAACGGGATCGCCTCACCCGGCAGTTGTTCACTGAGACGTTGACGCAGTCCGGTCAGCGTTCTGGAATCGACAAGTTTCGCGATTTCTTTCAGGAGCAGAAAGGCGGACTCCGGTTCTTTTTCCATGTCCACGATGCCCCAGGTCAGCGCAACGGCCACCGTCAGAGTGGACGATGCCTGGTCCAGTGTAATCCCCAGATTCCGAAGTAAACCGAATGAAATATTTTCCAGTGTTTTCCGGATCTCTGGAGTGACTGTCCTCATCATTTGTTCCACCGACTGCACCGCTAGAAATGCATCCAGCCCCATCGGACGATCGATCGTAAATGGCAACTCGATCGGCAAAAGATCGGTCCGTATCTCCGTCGCTGACACCCGGTGCGTAATCTGGATTTGATTCCCCAGGACCGAAAGTCCCACAAATCCCCGAACTACGACCACACCCCTCCCGGGGGTCCTGATTGCGATTCCATCATCTCCATCCCTTTCCACCGTCACATTTCCGACACCCACCGCACTGAACGCCTCTTGAATGTCTCTGACATCCACCAACGGCGGCCGACCCTCAACCGGCCCAGCCACGGGCAGCGCAGGAACTACAGGCATTTCCTGAGTCGGTACACGACTTGTAGCATCCGGAGAAACAACTGTTGGAGAAATAGCGGTGCCAATTCTCACTTCGGAGCGACGACGGGCAACGATGACTTGCTTCGGATCCGTTAACCCCAATTTATCATAACCAGTATTCCCACCATCCGTAAAAAAGGCTCGCTTGATACCATGTTCCTTAAACCAACGAAGTGCCTCCCGATAAAATTCGTCCCACGAAACGTTACCCCATCCGGCCATGTCACTGCCAAATTCCTTCACATACAAATCCCCATCATCCGTGAAACCAACAAGAACTCTGCGTCCCGGATTATTTTCAAACCACTTCTTGATCGCCTCATCACGCTCGGAGCTCACCCCCAGATCCGCCATGGGTCCGATCTGGAACCCATACCACCCGTTCCCTGGTGTTTCGTAAGTCATGCGATCGGCCGCATACTCCTTGTCGGTAAGGATTCTGGGTTTATGCAAGGAATGAAACAAAACAACCACCTTCGCCTGTGCACTCCCACGGTTATTAGGGTTAAAAGAATTTTCCACAACACCGTCCCTCAGAAAAAGACCGGCGGGACCTCCGGTATCGGCACGGAACATATTTGCATTTGTAACGATCGGCAAATTCTGTTCTATGGCTTCTTCAAGAGACATAACTTCAAATGTAAAATCCTGAAAACTGTACACCGGTTCAGCCGAATTTCTCGCATGGACAATAGATTGGTGGGCCCCGGTCATCCCCACCAACATCGCGGCCGTCATCCCGCCGACAAGCAAAAACCTTCTGTGTTTTCCGGCCCAGGAAAGAAATGTCGGCCATCTCCCCCGGACTTCAGAACGCCCCACGACAGCAGGCCCACGCAGTGGGCCCAGAGTTCCCGTCCGAAACGTCAGTCCGATCCGGCGATCCGTCACACTAGACTGCAGGATTTCTAGGCTCAGACCTTCAGGAGGGACCCAGTTTTTCTCCCCTCGTGAGATCAAAAAATTTCCGGCCAAAGTAGGATTTTTTTCGATACTCACCAAAAAAACTTTTCCTTCGTCATTCTTCAAAGGAGCGCCATTTTTATCAAGCAAGAGCACCCTAAAACCATTTTCGTCGACTTCATAATTCAAGCTTAAATCAAACCGGGGCAGAAACGCCTGAAGATATTGAAGTTGCGCCTCAACATCATCCATCGTACTTGAAGTCTCGGCCATAAGCCCGAGGGACAAGCCAAAATTCTGGCCAAACAAGCGCACGGGGTTGGCCCCCATGGACTTCAGAACATCAGGGGACATCATCTTGGAAAACAATTCGATCGTGGCCGTGTCAAAAATACTGGGACCCCGCTGGAGCATCGAGTTTCGATAAAGCGATTCATCGGATTTTTCCGAAAGACGCGGCGTAAGGATCCCGTAGCTGATCTGGTTTTCCCGGAAAATGTCCAACATCCCGTCCGTATGAAATCCCCCGGTGATCAAAACGGAGCTCGTCTCACGTCTGGCCGTCATCACCCCGGAAATTGTTTCAAAAAAAGCGGATTCCCGGGCGCGAGCATAATCGTAGAACAAATCAGCGGCACCGTAGAGCTCCAGAATCCGCGATCGAAGCTTCGGACTTCCCTTTTTCGAATCCCACCCGTTGGAGCCCAGTTTCAGGTTCACCCGGACATCCTCCGCCAGTAATTTCAGACGTTCCATCAACGGATCCAGCGCCAGCTCGTCTCGCCGGGACCGGAGCTCCCGCCAGTCACGCCGGGTCAGTTCCAGCCGAAGCAATTTACGGACCAGTTCTTCGTCACGGTAGAGCGCAATGAGTTTTTTCTGAGCTTCGGTCACGGCCATCTTGTCCAGGATCATTTGAAACAGGCGATGAATTTCATCGAAAAGCGCCCGGGAATCCAGCTCGCTTTTGAGGATCAAATAACCCGCTTGAAGGCTAAACGCGGGGTAGTCACTGAATTGAAAACCCCGGGGCCCCATTTCACTCACCAGCCGCTCAAGAAGGTAGCGGGGTTGAAGGCTTTGCGGAGAACCCGGCGGACCGGTCCGCACCAGACTGATGTTTTGGTCCTTGAAGTTCGTGATCCCGTCGATCAATTCCCGGGAGACCTGCGAACGTTGCAGTAGCGACAGCAGTGTTTCCTGTTCAAGAGCCGCCCGAGAGGGTTGAAGTTCCTTTTCCATATCCTGAATCGTGAGAATCCGTGTCAGTTGGGGCCATTCCACCTGCGAAAAAAGACTTTCCAGATCCAGTTTCAGGAATTGCCGGGCATCCCCCGCGAGCGAACGGACATAAGGCATAAATTCACGTTGTCCCTGCTCAAACCTCTTCCATTCCGAAATCATCCGGAGCAGGTCCCGACCCGCAACCTGACTCGCAAGGGTCCGGAGACGCGATTCAAGACCTTCAATAAACTGAAGAATGACAGGCTCGTTCTCGTACACCTTCTTGAGGGCTTCATAATTCTTGCGGTAGAGGTCCGTCGACTCAATCCCCACCGCCTGGATATTTTGCCGGTCCGCCTCCAGAATAAACAGTTCCGCTCCGGTCAGCTCACCCTGGCGGGCAAGACGGTCGGCAAGCTCGCGGTTACGTGCCTGGTCCGGGAAAAATTTTAAATAGTCGGGATCGAGCGTACCGGAAGCTCCTTCGACAAAAATAGTGCGGACCGCATACTGGGTGCTCAGATACTCCAGAAGGTTCTTGATCTTGATCTGGGCATCGTAATTGGCGTGAGCATTCTGGACATGCAGGATCAACCGGGGCGAAGGAGACGGAGGTGCTTCATAAATATCATCAAGACTCGCAAGATCTGCGGGGATACTCAGTTGAATGAAACCCGGGGTCTCACCTTGTACCGCAATCTCGACCCCCACTCCCGGGACCGCAGAGACGACCTGAGTGAATGAAAAAAACACGATCGTCACGGTACAAACGACCCGCCTTACCCACTTGTCCCCCATCATTCTTTTCATCGAGCCCCCACAAGATTCCTGACGAATTTATTTCGAGCTAACAGAATTCCGCTCCCCGGACACGCCAATCATCCAACTTAAAACCTCTTCCGGATTGAACAACCCACTTAAACAGTTCATCGCTAATAATTTTGTTATATATTTTATTATCTTCTATCTAAAAGATAGCTTATGAATGTAAGACTGTCAATAACTAATAAAATTTAATAATAAAGTATTTATTGGGCTTTATTTCAACTATTAGTTTACGTAAACTGTTTTCATCAAATGACTTAAGAACATATAGGAATTAGGGGAAAGAAATGAACAGACTTTAGATACTGGCTTTTTTATGCGGAACGGGCAACTGCCTGCATGCTCGTCATCAAACTTTCAGCAAGCGCAAGGATATTATCAAAAACATACCCTCCCGCCGCTTTCCGGGTCCCACCCAACTGACGTTGTTCAAACTGCTCAAGCAAAGTCGCCCGAGATTCCAGAGGCGCCTTGTGCAGTAACGACGCGAGAGTTCGCATCCGACTCAAGAGACTACGCATGATCAATCGGGCATTGTCCTTGTCCAGGCCATTTTTAAATGCAAAATTCGCGCCCTCCGGCAATCCCGCAAGCAAGTTTTCATTCGACAAAATGGCAACCCATCCCATCCGATCCGCCCTCTGACGAATCACCTCTCCCGGGTCGTCCCCGGCCGGAACCACTTCCAACACCTGGGCCATCAGGCTCCGGACTTCTCCTTGCTGGTGGACCGTTAAATCGGCGTTTTTATTTTTCAAAATCATTTCAAGATCCTTGAATAATTTTTGGTCTCCCTCGGTCACAAGCGGCCTGCTACGATTCCCTTCCGTCATTGA
>CAYULU010000059.1:0-2475 GCA_964445745.1 uncultured bacterium
TGCGTAAAGCGTTGTATTCATTGTGTGCGCATGTTAACATAACTGCGCGCCAACCCCGCATGGAATCGTATGACACACAATTCACTTGACATGACAACTGAGAAGTTGTATATTACCTCAGAGCGGTGCCCCTGACTGCAATAGCGCGTAAGGCGCGCGCAAGGTGCAGCGGGCAATGGGCGCCGGGGAGATTAATTAAAGTAGCGAGGGCATTATGAAACAGATCATGAGTAACGGATGGCGCCGGGTGCAGGCCCGGACTGCATTGCAGTATTACAAGGCTGGCTACACTATAGCGTATAGCAGGCCAGGCACAAGCAATATCTGTTATAATCGGTGTTACGTCAACGTGGGCAAGCGCCCTTGGTTTTGGGTAGTGTGTACTGCCACACTCCCGGCGCGCCCGGCCAATCACGCACCGGCTGAGAAGTCGACGCTTGCGGCACGGATTAATCAGGCGTTTAAGCACGCGGGGCATGAAGCGCCGATTGACTATGAGCGCGTACCTGCCATACCGCGGCAGTTACTGCGTAAGCTATGGCGCGAGATTCGTGACACTCAGGCTAATACACTTATTCAGCAAGTGGCAAATAGCGTTATTATGTGACACACAGGCCCCGGCGGGCACGTGCTACAGGGCACGACTGCCGGGGCTATTTCATTCCATTATTCGAGGGCGAATAGCATGGAAACTATCCATTACACCACCAAGGCCACGCGCATAGCGCAGGCTAAGCCGCTTAATGACATTGCCATTATGACGGCCGTTAAGCCGAAACGTACATCAATTGAAGTGCTGAATTCCGTTTGCATTCGGGACGGTGTTGCGTATGTCACAGATCTTGAACTATGGGGATGGTGCCCGGCGCCGGCGGGACTGGCTGACGGCATGTACACCATTGCCGGCGGGTGCCTGAACCGCAATTCACAGCCCATTGAAGATTTTCCGCACTGCAAATTGCCCGACGCGGATATAATGGCAGCCGTGGAATTGCCACTGGGGAATGTCTGGGCGGCGCTTGAGGCGTGCCGGTCCCGCGATATATTGCGCCCGGCGTTGTGCGGCGTCAATCTGCAAATGGTGCCCGGCACAACGTATGCCACGGCCACGGACGGTCATAAGCTGGTGGTGTGTGACTTGCACGCGGTGCCGCTTATGGGTGAATACTCTACAATACTCATGCCCCGGCTGTGCGACGTGCTGTATAAAATGCGCGGGCACGGTTCGGCACTGCTCCACGTCACGGCGGAGCATCAGATCGTGCGTATTGGCGCTTGGACACTGGCAGTGCCAATTGTAGCGGGCATCTATCCCAGTGTTGAGCGGGTTATCCCGGCTGAGACAGTGCGGCATACCACGTTTAACCGGGCTGAGCTGATTGCGGCCCTCACAGCACTCAAGCCATTTGCAACCAAAAAAACAATGCAAGTTAAGGCATGGTTCAATCCCGACAAGTTGGACGATGAAGTGCATGGCCTGGTTAATGTACTCTGGGCGGTTGAGGACGTGGAGCGGGAATTTCACAAGGGCGCCACGGCGGGCGCGGCACACTGGAACGGACCGCAGGCCACGGACAAGGGCGAATGTACGCTAATTATGCCGATCTGGTTGCCTGAAGCCACGGATGAAAATGGCCTACCCGTGCTCCAGCCTGCATTCAGTCTGAACATTGAGTATTTGCTCTCTCTGTTGACCACGACTGAAGCGGCCACGGTGCGCCTGGACTGGAATGGACCGGATAAGTGTTTCATGCTGCATTTCGAATAATTCACGCAAGGCAATTCATCCGGGCACCGGGGGGTGCCCACTTATTTAGAGGGCTACTGCAATGCGTACTCACATTGAACGAGGTCGAGAGCTAACGATTGCTGAAGTGCAGAATGCAATCCTGGCAAAAGTAAAGCGTTATCGTGAAGGCAAATGGCAGATTAAATCAGTGCGAGAAATAGAAGCCATTAGCCAGGACCGGTTGCGTCAGATCGCGGGTGACTTGGTGGAATTGAATGCCGCGTTAATGTCTGGGCGTTCTGTGTTTGCAGTGTGCGACAAGGCACCGCGCAATCTGGATAGCGGGAATCATTATTACAGCGTGTTCTATACCAATGCCATGGGCGAAGTTATTCGGCTGTGGACGGCTGAATTCACGCCATTCCTAGGCGGGGTACGGCAGGACCGGGACCTCAATTTAGTGCGCTGGATTTGGTGCTCTGGAGCAATCGGTATGTCCCGCGTCCTGGCAGCCACGGACGGGATATTTAGCTTTCTGCGGGAGCTGGGCGGGTGCTATGCCCAGATCGATGTAATATGAATGAAGTCTATACCGCCGCCCTAATCCGCCTGGCGCTTGCTGGCATGATGTTTGCAATCGCATGGACCGCCGGGTGCCTATTCGAGAGGTATCACATGAGTAAGACCATTAAGGCAACTCCAACTAAGCGCCTGGACCGCCGGGCGAAGGTTGCGGCCAAGCGCCG
>CAYULU010000059.1:2575-6006 GCA_964445745.1 uncultured bacterium
TACAGTGAACTGATGCGGTATTGCACGCAGCTCAAAAAGTGGTACGTGTGGAATGGGGAGGTGTGGGCGCAAGGGGATGCCCAGGTGTTCGACTTCGCCAAGCAGGTCGTGCGCAATATGGCTGATGCGCTGGAGGATGCGCCCCCGGATAAGCTGGCGGCACATGCGGTGCGCAGCGAGTCCTATTGGTCCATTACTTCAATGGTTAAACTCGCGGCCACTGATGCCCGCATACTGGTGACGCCAGATGACATGGACGCCGACCCGTGGCTGCTGAATTGCCGCAATGGTGTGCTGGATTTGCACACGGGCAGGCTGCGGGCCCATGAGCCCGATGGCGTGATGCATACCAAGTGTTGCCCGCTGGAGTACAGGCCAGAGGCCAAGTGCCCACGCTGGGAGGAATTCTTGCACACGGTGTTTCAGGGCAATGATGCCATGGTGCAGTGGATCCAGAAGGCGTTTGGGTATACGCTGACGGGCTCGACGCGGGAGCAAGTGGTGTTCTTTTGCTATGGCGTTGGGATGAATGGCAAGAGCACGATGCTGGAGGCCATGCGCTGGGTGCTGGGGGAGTATGCGGCTGCGGCCAATTCCTCCGCGTTCATGCAGCGTGCCAGCACAGGCATCCGCAACGACATTGCCCGGCTCAAGAATCGCCGGTTTGTCACGGCCACTGAGGTCGGTCAAGGCAAGCACCTGGACGAAGTCGTGATCAAGCAACTCACTGGCGAGGATACGGCCACTGCACGATTTCTGTACACTGAAGAGTTCGAATTCCGGCCAATGTTCAAAATATGGATGGCCGGGAATCATAAGCCGGCGGTCAGTGGCACCGATCATGCAATATGGCGTCGCATGCGGCTGGTGCCATTTGATTATGTGGTCAGCCGTGATGAGCGCGACCCGGAGTTGCCAGCTAAGTTGAAGGCCGAGGCTGAGGGTATTCTGGCCTGGGCCGTGCGCGGCGCGCTGTTGTGGCAACTGGAAGGATTAGGCATGCCGCAAATGGTTGCGGATGCTACGCTTAGATACCGCGAGGAAATGGACGGTGTGGGGTTTTTCCTGGTGGAGCGGTGTGTCATGCACCCCACGCTGACCAGTGATGAGGTAGCATTGTATGACCAGTATGGCAAATGGGCCACTGCAGCAGGCGACACGCCCATGAGCAAAGAGGATTTCACCCGTAAATTGACCGAACGATCCGGCGGTCTGGTGAAACGCATCCGGGTTAATGGCGGCTGGGCGCTTCGTGGCATAGATATTGCTAAAAGAGTCTCGCTGACCAATCTGATAGACGAGGGCGCGGAGGGCGATGGTGACTATTATTATGATCCCGACCCCGTGGACTCACAGTACAGTAACTAACTAAGGAGGTACAGTATGGGTTATTTCACCAACATGAGTGCGGGCGGTGGACTGTTGGACGACTGCGTTGTGCGGTTCAGCAACGCCCGATTCGCGATGTACAATTACCAGGGCAAGTCAGTGCCGGCACCCGGCCTGATCGTGGATTTCGAGTCGGTGGACGACACCCCGATCCCCGACGAGCAAGTTGAGCAGTTCTGGGCCTGCGGCAGTGGCAAGGACTGGAACCCCAGTGCCGACGGCAAGCGGCTGGACTCGCCGAGCAACAAGTCCGGCATCGTCAAATCGAGCAATTTGGGTATGCTCATTGAGTCGCTGATTGGCGCGGGGCTGGCCGAGGACGTGCTGGTGAAGGCCGAGGCCGACATCAGTGCGCTCAACGGTCTGACCGTGCATGTCAAGCGGCAGCAGGTAGATCGCAAGATGAGTAATCCCAAGCGCGACAAGGATGGCCAGATTATTCTGCCCACGGTGCTGCTGGTCGATGAGATCGTCAGTGTTCCGGGTGGCAAGAGTGCGGCCAAGGCTGGTAATGGCGCCAAGGGTGCTGCTGCTGCCTCTGCCGATCCTGCTGCTGCTGTTGCAGCTGATGCGATCATGGCGTTCATCGGTGACAATGGCCAATACACCAAGGGCGACGCTGCCAAGGTGTTCAAGCTGATTCAGGCTGACTCTGCGGCCAAAGCCCACGCGGTCAATGCGTTCAAGCTGTTGAGCAAGGATGAATTCCTCAGCACGCTGCCGGAGCCTCTGGTGTATGCTGGTGGCGTTGTGACGCTGGGCTGATCGGGTAATGCTGCCGCTATTAATGAGCAATGGGACTGGCAGTACCCCCAACGCTGCGGAGTACAATCCCGCTGGGTCGATGGTGCTGGGAAGCGCAGGCGAAACCACCGAATTGCTCATGTGTATTTTGGTGTGGCGCGGCTGGCAGGCGATGCTGCTGCTGTCTATGTGAGGTGCTGGCCGCGCCGCTGATTCAG
Organism: uncultured bacterium; assembly: GCA_964445745.1. Lineage (GTDB taxonomy): Bacteria > Omnitrophota > Omnitrophia > Omnitrophales > Aquincolibacteriaceae > UBA1443. The sequence continues at coordinate 4,927 of CAYULU010000059.1, forward strand.
GCCCCAATGGTTCAATGCTGGTTCGATTCCGGCAGGGGCCCTACTGCTGCAATAATTCACTGAGTCTACCTACCTACCAATTGGAGGGCGAATCCAATGACACTGATTAACTGGGGCGCGATACTTCCCCACTGCGCCGACACGGAGGCTTATGCCGCTCGGCTTGAGGCCATTGAGTCTGGCGCATGGCTGGCGCTGTGCTGCATGCGCGAGGGGTATTGAGTCATGTCACGGCACGGCGGCTATTCCAGGTTCAGCGAGCGCAATGTATATCGTAGCGATGCGCGGCGGGCTGAGGCACATTTCGCACAGATTAAGCAACCGGGCCCGCCGGCATGGCCGTGCGGTGTGGCAATAGCCGAGCACCCGGTGTGCTACGGCAATGGATGTTATCTGCGCTGGGACTGCCCGGCGTATAAGGGAGGGTTGGATGAGCAAGCTGAAAGTTTCATTGAGCGTCTTAGACGCGGTGGCCACCGCCACGAAGACATTTCTCAGTAAGTGGGTGGACACTACTGAGTTGACCCCGTTTGACGACGAGGCGTTGGGTGAGGTAATTGTGGAGGCGCTGGGGGATGCGGTAGGGGATCCGTGGCATCCATGGCCGGATGAAGTGCCTCCGGAGGAATTGGATGAAGAGTGGCTGCTGACATCGTTGCATCACGACGCAGAGCATGACTTTGTCGTGCAGACGCGTTGGGCGGATGGCAAGTGGCACAACAGTGGCATGACAGTAGTGACGGCATGGAAGCGTAACCCGGAAGTGTACAGGAGGGCGCGATGAGAGTGATCGCAGTGTTGACCGCAATGGCCCTGATAGAGGCCGTGTGCGTATGGGCGGTGTGGGATAGGCAGTGCCCTGTGGCTGACAAGATCGTCAGTGTGTTTGTGGGCACAGCGTGCTTGATGGTGATGGGGATAGTGGTGTACGCCAGAGTGCTGGGGCGCGAATAATAATATGCCCCGGCCTGGTCGTGGAGCTGCCCGCCGAGGGACTGGGCCGGGGATGAAATCGTGGAGGATGTGATGGAATTAAAAGATGGTGTTCCTTGTGAGCATCCAGGGTGCGCAAATCATGTC
>CAYULU010000060.1:0-5921 GCA_964445745.1 uncultured bacterium
CCCTTGTTTTAGTAAAACAAGATTTTTATTTATATGCTTTAAAAGAACTTTTCTCCTTCAAAAACGCTTTTGGCTTTTTGGGCGATGGGGTCTTTCATGAAAAAGTTTTGGATAATTCCGTTTTTAAGGTAATTCGCGATCGCTATCAGACTCATTCCCTGGTCCAGAGAAAGATACTGATTCGTGACGAGATCGTTTTTAAGGTTCACGCTGTCATAAAAACCGTATTCCCCATAGATGTCATAAAGCTCTAGCATTTTTCTAAGATTTTTAACAGCATCATCAGGCAAGGTTTCCAAAGCTAGGAGCGTAGCATAGGGGGCGATAATCGCTTTTTCCGGATACCCTTTGGTCCCCAGCTTTTTAATTCCGTATTCCCCGTAAAACCATCTCCGTCCATTTGAAACTGCCGCCGGAGAAATCCCCCATATGGGATATTCCTTCTCGTTTAAGGCGTAGTCGCGATGGATTTCAGTTGCAACTCTATTATTCTTCCCAAAACTTTCCGGGGATAGCTTGTCTTCGGGAATAATCAGGGTCGGCATCAAAAACTCAAAGAGAGAGCCTCCCCAGCTTGGCACAACCTCTTTGGAATCAACTGTATAACGCCCCTGGAAATATTCCACTCCATCCTTTGTGACCCATTGGCCGGAAGGTTTCTGCGTCTGCCAATCCCAGGCTTCAGGAGCGGTCCTGAAAAGATACCACCAATGCTCTTTCGGAAGATCTCCCTTCCCAATCCCTATGAAGCTGATGATTCTAGCTTCACTGATCATCATCCCGTAGTGATACGGAGTCAACCCTGAACGTTCCAGGTCGTAGCCAATCGCGATGTGATTTGTGTCGGGATCATAAAATTCCTCAAAATTCATTTCCTCAAGAATTTTTGAAGCTCTTTTGGCCTCGGCACCCGAAAAGGCTTGTCGCGTCACCACCAATGCCGCAGCGAGCCAAGCATTATCAACGCTAGAAATAAATTTTCGATTAACAGAAAGTTTGTTGGTTTCGTAAAAATTATAAAAAAAGCCCTTCCAGCGCGGCAACTTTTGGAGCGTATCCAAAACAAGATGGGCCCGTTCCTGCGCTGATTCTTTCGAGAGATAACCCAGTTCCCGCGCCGCGACCGTACAAATAAGATCCATGGCAATATTGGTCGGCGATGTATAAACTCCCACCATCGGGAAATCGCCCACCTTGATGTGATCAAGAACAAGGTGATTTTCTTTGTTTGCGGCTTCTTCAAAATAACGCCAAGTGTTTTTTCCTATTGCATTAAGAAAATCCGAATCCTTGGCCATCGATAAAAGCTGTTGCTTGCTGGGCAAATCCTTGACAACCTTCGGGAAATCCTTGATGTTGTCCAGCGTGCTTTCAAATCCAACTTCGTTATGGCCAAAAAAGACAACGTCGTCCAGCCAGAGATTCGCCTTGGATCTCTTATGTCGTCCCAGCACCGTGATCGATAACTTGTCCAACTGATCAAAATCCAGTCCTCTAAAATACTCTACGGGAAGAATGGCCTCCTGCCATCCTCCCGGCTTCGCGCACGTTTCCGTAATATCTCTCGTTACAGATCGGCCTGTCCAATCCGTTAGACTAACCCGAATTCTTCCGTTAAACCCGTGCTTGGGGTTGGGTTCCAGCTTGCATTTCATAGCAAGAAACCGGGCCTTGCTCATATCTAGTTTTTCCAGAGAAGAGGAAAGGGTGAATTGCTGACGCGGATCAAGCTCAAATAAGATCTTGAGTGATTGGCCGGGACGCATCTCCCGACCATCTTCCCGCGAGTGCTCCATGATAACGCTCCGGGCTTTTCCGTTCTCAAGCCGCCAATGACTATGGAGGCGGTTTTTCCATTCCTTATAGTTGGCAAAATCGTCTATGACCAAAAACTGGGGGGAGGTGAGAAGAGACTTATTCGGAGGAACTGTATTATAAATTTTGGTAATTTCCAGTGTTTCGTCGACGCCACACTGAATCCGGCCACGGGCATTATTTTCGGAGATAGAGGAAACCTCTCCTGGTTCACTCCTGGCCGCCGCCAAAAGGAACCCCGGGGTCAACAAGCAAAGACACCCCATAAAAAAAGCGCTTCTCAGAGTTTGGTCCAACTCCGAAAAGCGCTTTTTTTGCAATGGCGTCTGAGATTCCGTCATCCGATCACAACCTCAACCCGGTGATTTTGCCCATCCCGAAAATCCGGGATCAGGTTGCCGGGCCGCTTTTTCCCGTCCACTTTCAGTTCTTTGACTCCCTGCCCCTGGCCGTTGTTTGTTACCGAAATATGGTAAGTGGTTCCGCGAAAAAGTCTTTTCATTTTAAATCCTGGCCAGGCTTTCGGAATAACAGGATCTACCCACAATCCCTTTGCGGTCGGACGGATGCCGAGGAACCAGTTCAATACCACCACGGCATACCACGCGCCAGATCCGGTGTACCAAGTCCATCCTCCGCGACCATAATTCGGTGAATCGGGCCCGTCAACGTTTCCTGGGGTCACGTAAGGCTCGGAAAAATAAAGCTCAGGATTCAATCCCCGCAAAGCTGGATTAAAACTTTTGTAAAGCTCGTAGGCCTGCTCAGCGTTTCGCATGAGGCATTCGGCCTGGATGGCCCAAGTGCCGGCGTGCGTGTAAAGCCCCCCGTTCTCGCGAACGGATGGCGCATAACGCGTAATGTATCCAATGGTGGGGTCCGTTTTGTTATACCCCGGCGTCAGAAGCAGGGGCCCGTATTTTTTGTAGAGCCACTTCTTAGCCGACGCCATGGCTGTTTTCGCTCGCTCCGGGGTCGCCGTCCCGCAAATCACTGCCCATGTCTGGGCATTCAGAAAAATTTTTCCGCGCCCGCAGTTTTTACTGCCGAGAATTTCGCCATTATCTTTCGTGGCACGCCAATACCACTCTCCGTCCCAAGCATACTGGTTGATCGCCTCCTTCAGCGATTCAGCACGGCGAAGATAGTCCTTGGCCTTGGAGGTATCGCCTCTTTGTTTCATAAGGGGTGCGATCCGGTTTAAAATTCCGTAGAGAAAATGGCCAAGCCAAATCGTTTCTCCTTTCCATTTGTTTCCCACATGGCTCAATCCATCATTCCAGTCGCATTCTCCGATCAATGGTAACCCACGGGGTGAAAATCGCGAAAGAGCCTTATCGATAGCGCGGAGAAGGTGTTCATAAAGTGGCGCTGAAGTCACCTTTTTTTCGGAATCTTTCGGATCCGGAAGAAACTTCACGTCTATATCGAGAATCTCATGGTCATCCGTTTCCTCAAGGTAGTTCAGCGTTATAAAGTCCAGCCAGAGAAGGTCATCCGAAGAGTGGGTAATCGCTCCAATGTTCGTTCCGGGATGCCACCAGTGGTAAACGGTTCCGTCGGGAAACTGCTGTTCGGCATGCAAAAGGATTTGCTTTTTAGCAAGTTCCGGGCGAGTTGAAAAAAAGATCTGACAGTCCTGCAGTTGGTCGCGGAATCCGTAGCCTCCACTTGATTGATAGTAGGCGCATTTCGCCCAAATCCTCCCGGAAATCGCCTGATATTTCAACCATGTGTTGGTCATAAAATTCAACGATTCATCCGGCGTTTCAACTTCTGTCGAGTGAACCAAGGTATCCCAGAGAGCCTTGACCTTGCTGAGTTCGCGATCTGCCATTCCAGGAGTTTGATATTTTTTGATAATCCTTACGGCTTCTTCGCGAGTTGGAGTTGACCCCAGGGTAAAAACGATGGTCTTCGATTGCTTGGGTCCGAGCGTAACATCCACTTGAAGACTTGCGGCTGCGTCTCCCCATTTCCCTTCAGAGTTCCGGCATTTTCCCGCCTCCACGGCCGCAGGCGAATGCTGCTCGCCATACCGCCCAAGAAAGGATTCTTTGTCCCCGTCATAAGCCACAGGCTTGGGAAATGCACTGTGAAATCCCCGGAGGGGTTTTTCGGTCATGCCCGTCGAGATGTATCCCGGGACAAGAGGGGCGCGCTTTTCGCCGTAAAGGCATCCGTTTTTTTTATCAATCCAGACTTCAATAAAGGTCTTATGAAATTCGCGGTGGGTGTCCGCGGCATTACCCAAACACCAGTCAAAATAGGAAAAAACGCTCAGGCGGCGTTTTTTTGTCGTCTCATTGGTAAGAACTATTTTCCAGACCTCGACAGGTTCGGCCGCATCCACAAAGAGAGTCTTCTCGAATTTGATTCCGTTCTTTTTTGTTGTGGTGACGGTGTAACCCTGCCCGTGACGAACTTCAAAAAAATCATATTTCGTCATGCACGGCTTCCAGGTTCCCGACCAGTATTTCCCGCTGTCTTTATCGCGAAGAAAAATATACTTTCCCCAGTTGTCGCGAATCAGATCCTGATCCCACCGGGTGATGCGGGACAGATTTGAGTTATCCCGCCACGAAAACCCCGATCCGGTTTGAGTTTCAATGGTGCCGTACTCCCCGTTTGAAATCACATTCACCCAGGGACGCGGCGTATCCGGACGAGTGATAACATACTCCCGTCCATCCGCCGTGAAATAACCATAGGGGGACTTAAACTTTTCCTGACCCTTCACTGTTTTTTGGCTTAAGGCAACAAGCTTCTTCTTGTTTGATTTTTTTTGACTCATAGGGGGAAGATCGCTCCTTTAAGGCTAGATCGAATCCATAAATTATCAGGAGTTCAGCAGTTGATTGATTTCGGCCGTCACTTCTTTGGCAACCTGTTCTGCGCGTTTTTTTCCGTTAAAAACAGTTTCGAGCTTTGGTTTCAAAATTTTTTCCTCGATCTCTCGCCACTGGGGATGAAAGGGACTGAAGACCACGTGCTGAACCGCGTCGTTCAGCATTTTTTTGTTTGCAGGAGGTTGGGGATCACCGACAAAAGCTGAGCCGCTGGCCACTTCTTTCCGTGCCGGCTGCGCAAGGCCGCGCTTTGCGAAAAGCTCCTGCCCTTTAGGCCCCGTCAGCGCTTTAATGACCTCCCATGCTTCCTTCTTGTTTTTGGATGATTTCAGGATACAGTAGCCTGTCCCACCTGTCCCAAACGCCCGTTTTCCCTCAGCGTTTTTGGGAAACATCACGACGTCCCAACTGATGTTGTAATTTCTAAAAAGCGGCGTCTCCCAAATACCAGAAAGAAACATCGCGATCCGGTCGTTTGCAAACATCCGGTCCGCCCCCATGCCAAAATTCATAAAAGCTACCGGCGTCGGCATCGCTCCGTAGAGATTGCTCATGTCCGCATAAAATTGAAGCCCCTCGATGGTTTTGGGATCGTCCAGAAGCGTCCGGGTAGGATTTTTTACATCATCAACCAATGATCCCCCGTTCCCGTAGATAAAATTCTGCCAAGCCCAACCGTAAAAACCGTACTGGGTCACCCGGCCGCTTTCATCTTTTTTGGTTAGTTCCCGCGAAAGCCTCAAAAGATCATTCCAATTCCAGTCATCGGTGGGATAAGGGATTCCGGCGGCATCAAAAAGTTTTTTATTGTAATAAACACAGGCAAACGGGGCAATGTCACGCGGTAGGGCCAAAAGTTTTCCATCATAGGTAAATCGATCGATAATCTGTGGAAAAAAATCTTCTTTTTTAAAACCGGCGGGGTCTTCTTCTATATAAGAAGTCAGATCTTCGAGGACACCTTTCGATGCGAACGTTACGAAATAGTCCACTTCGGTCGCAATAATGTCGGGAGCCGCCCCACCTGCAATTCGGGTTAAAATTTTACTGGTATAACCGGTGTAGGGCGTGTGTTCAAAAACGATCTTGATCGTGGGATGCTCACTGTGCCATTCGGCAAGAGCCTGCGTAATGATGTCAATTTCTTCCGGCGTTCCCCAAAAACTCACTTTGACCGGTGTTTTCCCGTCTTTGGAAAGTTCAGCGCCACAGCCGACCAAAAAAAAGCTTGTTAAAAGGATGGAATAAACGAATAAA
>CAYULU010000061.1:0-5787 GCA_964445745.1 uncultured bacterium
CGTTCATGAACTTGTCGTCCGCGCTCCCGACGAGAAGGCGGTACGTCGCCTTCGACATTTTCCCGGTCTCGTTCACGGCATAGATCGTGTTCCCGTTCTTCCCCTTCTTGGCCGCCACGAGATCCGATTCGTACTCGATCTGGACGCAGTCACCGTCCGCGAAATCATTCAAAATGCGGCCGTTGATCTTGTGCGTGTCCTTGCCTGTCAGGCTTACGACTTGTCCCATGATTTACTCCTTTTTCCTTTGAACTTAAGCGTTAAGAGAAACGATGACGTTCGAGCTGTGAACAGCCCCGGCGAGCTTTGCCGCGATCTGGATAACGGGGGCCTTCCTGGCCGTGCGGTCTGCGACCGACTGGAGGTTGACCGGCTGGGAGTAAATGTAAAACCCGAACCCGGAAATGTTCGCGAAAAAGTCCGCCTGGACTCCGAATGTCTCAGGGCTGGTCCAGGGTCCGGGGGCCACGAATGCGTTGTTGACGGCCTGCTGGCAAACGGTCCTGTAAGCGCTTTTGAGAAGCGATACACCGGCTTCTGTCTGCGGGACCTTGGAGGCGACCTGGGCGAGGGCGTTAAAACCCGCAACCTTCAGGGCGCTCACGAACCAGATCGTGTTCAGGACGTTGTCAAAGTAATCATTCCCGCCGCTAGAAAGCACGGCCGGGATCCCTGCGACGCTGGCGTAAATGTCAACGCCGGCGGCGAGGCACGCGTCACGGTACGCCTGGGTGATCGTGTCATCCGTCGCGACCGTGGCGAGCTGTTTTAAGTTCATTGTGAGCGTGCTGTTTGACGCTCCGTAGTTCACCGAGAATCCGGCGCTGGCATAGGCCGCGGCAAATGCGAGAAGCTCGTCCGCGTCCCCGTGGTAAAGGCACCGGGTCCTTGTGTCCAGGGCCTTCTTGATGTCGGTAAACGCGCCGGCAACGTCGGAATAGGTCGAGCTTGGGAGGATCAGAATTTTGTCCCCGAGAGCCTGTACCGCGTCCGCGAGTGTTTTCCACCCGGCGTTTGCCGGGTAAACGTTCGCCAGAACACCAACGAAGAACACCTTCGCCGCGAGCCCTGTTATGTCCCCGATCGCCAGGGCCGATCCGGCCATAGGCGCCACGATGAGCTCCCCGTTTCCGTTCAAAGAATTCGGGTTTTGACTGAAGAATGCCACGGCCATTGCGTAGGTGTCGGATTCCGTGCCGAAGTCCTCGGCTACGGCCGCTGGGCTAACGTAGGGGATGTATCCGGCATCAGGAAAACCACCATCCGGGTCCTCGTCCGTGAAAAGGGCGACGTTATTGACGTTGTACGCGCCAAGACCGACGGGGGCTTCGGATACGGAAATATTGATCACGTTCGTGAGCTGAAGCATGGTGTGGCTCCTTTTTTTGTATAGTGAACCTGTAAAAGTTCATTGCCGTGTGTCTTTAGAATAACACGGCAAACGGCGGGCTAATCTTCGGCGGGGTCAGGCTGTGGCTGGTCGATCTCTCCGGTATCGCTTTCTTCCGTGAGGGCCCGGAGCTTGAAGGCGTCGTAGTAGTCGATGGTCTTGTTTTTGGAGTACCAAGCAAGCGTCACGATCGTGATCGCGAAGCGGTAATTTCTGGACGCGCCCTCGAGGTGCGAGAGGTCTGTCAGTCCGTTCGGAATGGGAGCGATCCGGAAGCTGTTTTGTTCCTGGACCTGCTGGCTGTGGTTTGAGGAGAGCGCGGCGATCACTTCCCAACGGCGGAAGAGCGCGGCGGTGGATTTGGACATGATGTCGATCTGGATCATCTCCTGAATGTTCACTTCCTGGCGCTCGATCGTGTTTCCGTCCGGGTCCGCGTCCTGGACGTTCCGATTCCCGAAGCATTTACTTCCGAGCATGGAGAGGGTTATAAAAATCCCGTCGTCGGTCGGGATATTAAATTTTTGGTTGTAAATAATGGCCCGGTCATCATCGAGCTCCATCTCGGAGAGGATGATCTCGCGGATCAGCGTGATCGCGCTTTTCTGCTCGTCGTCTTTGATCATGATTCCTGATAGTCCTCTGTGAGGTCGTATCTTAAAAATCCGTACATGGAGTGATCCTCTTTGGCCATGCATCGGTACCGGGTCCCGTTGATTGACACAATGTCATCCGGCTTGAGGTTCATGCCGGGCAAGCAGTGAAGCGTGAAGAACTTCCACGTTCTCTGGCCTTCGTACTTGATCACGACCTCCTGGGCGTTCATAACTTGAACGACGCCCTGGGTGTCTTGGGCGGTCTCTATTTCCTGAATAAAGCCGTCTACGTTCGTTTTACAGAGGGTCACGGCCCGTATTGGATAAAACAGGCTAGGGAGGGCGCTACCCAGGTCAGGAAGCCCCGAAACGGCTTGATTTAGGGGCTTTAAACTGCCTTTTTCGAGTTTCATGTCTCTTTTACCTCGCGATCGACCGATTTTCGGAGCTCTCCGGTGTCTATGAGCGGCCGACTATACTCCTTTTTCTTGTTGGCAGGGAGTTCGTTATAGTCGCTTGTCTTAATTCTACCCTTTTTCACTTTCGGATGTTTCGGGATCTTGTTCGGGGCCCACTGCCCGAATCCGGAGGACGCAAACGCCTGATCGATCGCTTTCATGCACCGGGCGCCGAGCTCGTCAAAGATATCGCGGATGTTCTCGGTCGTCATTTTGTTTAATAATCTTTGTCCGCTTTTCTTGAAGATCTCTGGAAGTTTCGCCACTAAAGGCATGCGGAGCCAGCTTCTGGCCGGGATGTGATCGGTTCCGAATTCGTGGATGATGCCGAGGTCGGCGTTGGTGAGATCCTGGGACGTGCGGTCCTCGTCCTTCGGCCGGGCCGCGGTCCTTCCAAGAACCCCGACCTTGACGAAGAGTTTCCTTCCGAGTTGCTTCTGGATCTTCTCGAGGTTGTCGGTGTTAAGGCGGATCCGGGAGTTTGTGAGCCTTATGTCCTGGCGCATCTCATGCCGGGGTCGTCGTGCCTTCCGCGACCTGGACGCGCCCGACGAGGTACGGGGCGCATAGCATGAAAAACTTGACGCCGTATCCGTTCTGCGCGAGCAGGGAGATAAAGGCGTTCTTCGTGAACTTGTCCGGGATCTGGTAGCTTAAGGAAACCCCGCCGACAGATTTTGAGGACACGGGAAAGTTGACCTGGCTCCCTACGCCTTTTGCGGACGTCTGAAGGCTCCAAACGAGGAAGAACGCGATCAGGTTCATTGCGGCGGCGGTCAGACCATCATCCGAACCGAAACCGAGGCCCTGGTTGAAATGAATGCGAGCGTCAGTGATCGCTTTCGCAATATCCGAGTCCGTGATGTAGTCGGTATTGTTGAGATCGCTCGCGGGAGCGTAGGCAAAATCCCGGACGAAGTACGCCTTGAACTGCGCGGGGGTCGGGAAGGCCCATGCCATTATTTCCGGTCCCCCGATTCAAATGTTTCCACGACCTTTTCGGGGAGCTTCGCTTTCTCTTTCGGGCTCCGCTTGGCAAGCTCGGCAAGGTCCATAAACTCATCGGGATACCCGGCCTTCAGGAGCTTGGCCTGTTCGTCCGTCACTTCGACGATCGTGTCCGGGTCGATGTACCCGTTGAACTTCTTGTCGGTCCCGAGGCGCCCGCCTTCGATAATGCTTTCCGAGGGGATCCTGAACGCCCTCTGGCTTTTTACGTAGAGTTTTGTTCCCATTGTCGGTTCTCCTTGTTATCTGTTTTTGTCGGTGATCGGTTGAAAAAAAAGGGGGTGACCGAACCGACTACGGCCACCCCCCGAGTGCGCTTAAGCGCGGGTCGATTCCTTACCCGTTGTAATCAAAGTACAGGACTTCCAAAGGACGCATGACGCCGACGCCAGTGTACTGGCCGTATCCGGCATCCTGGAACTGGAAGTTGTTCACCGTGTTCGGTTGCGTGGTCGTGAGGTCGACCGGGATGTCCATCCGGAGCGTTTCCTCGTCCTTCTTGTAGAGCACGTAGCGGTTCTTGCCGTTTCCGCCGAGGACGGCCGCATTCTGCGCGGCTTCCGCGTACGCAAGGGGCAGGATCTTGACGCCGCCCGGAACGATCTTCTTGAACGCGGTCTCGAGCCAATCGATCTTCATCACGTTCGGGTACGTTTCGCTCACGGGAACCGCGAGACCGACGTAATCCGCCAAGGGCATAACGAACGTGTCCGGCATCGTGGTCTTGTTGCAGTTCGTGAGGTACGCGCCGATAACGCCGGCAACGAAGGCGGAAAACTCGGAGGTGTTCATCGTGCTGATCGACTTCGTGATCAGATCGGTGTTCGAGTTCACGGTGCTCTGGTTCAGGAGCCCCTTGACCGCGCTGTCCGAGCCGTGGCCGAGGAACGCGATCTTCTGAATACCGAGGTCCCAGTTCTTTTTTCGGGCCTTCTGGCGGCTTTCCACCACGTCCCAGTTGTTCGCCAGGAGCGCTTGCTCCACTTCGATCAGCGTATAACCGACAGCCTTCGCCCAGCTTTTCACCTTCCGGCTGAACGGAGCGACGGCGGCGTCCGCGGTCTCGAGCTTCGCGTTTCCGGATCCCTGGTTCAGGTCACCCTGCTCGAAGTCCCCGGAGCTGTTCACCACGAGGTTGTGGAGAAGCGTAAGGGCAAAGGATCCCTCACCGACGGAAAGAGGAACAAAATCGGCCGGAGCGATCTCATAAAACTTTTGCTCCGTGATCTTCTTCACGATGTACGTCATCGTGTCGATGGCGTACTGGAAGCCCATCGAGCTCTGATCGATCGAGTCGCCCGTCGCGTTCATCACGCTGGCGCCCCGCAAGGACCGGGAGTTGTGGTACTTCTTGTGATATTCCTCTTGGAAATCCTTGAACGGGAGCTTCGAGTTGATGAATAGCATGGGTTGTTTCTCCTTTGTTGTTTAAGTTTTTAATTCAAAATCTTTAAGTCGGATCCCGCTTAGAGTGCGTTTGTCCGGCTCTGTTCGACGAACTGTGCCCCGTCCGATGTGAATGCGACTTGGAAAACCTTCGCGTTCGTATTCCCGCAGTTCAAGGTTCCGGCGGACTTAAAGCCGGTCCCGAAGGTCAAGATTTCTTCCTTGCCGTCGGACGTGACGATGAGCTTCAAAGGCATGCCGGCGGGGGTGGACGCCGCGTTGATCGTGGCGTTAACGGTCGGGGCAATCGTGCAGACACCGCCCTCCGTCGGGTCAATAACAACGGTTGCGGCCACGCCGTTCAGAGCCTGGACGGAGCTTGTGAAAACGCCAGTCACGGGGCTGGTACGGCAAAGAACGCGGATCAGCTGTCCAGCGGCCGTTGCGTTGTCCAGGGCGATACCGCAGACCGGGTTCACGCCGCCCGTCGAGAGCACCTTGCTCCCGGTCGGGTAAAACTCAACGTTCGCGCCACGAGCGATCACGCCCGCGCTTTCCAAGAACACGACCGACATGTCGCACGCCACTTCGACGGCGTCGCCGGCTACGTAGCTCTGCTTCTTGGGGGTGAAAATGATCACGCCGAAGGAGTTATCCGTCGCCGCGGCCTTCTGAACCAGAATGTTCTTCCCGGTCGCGTTCACGAGCTTCACGAAATCGCCGGCATAGAGCGTTCCGACCTGCGCCGGATCGATCGTGACGGGGAGCGTGTTCGCGTTAAAAATCGCCGCGAGCTGGGCCTTGAGAGGGGTTTGCGCCATCTGGTTCATTTGCGTGGAAATGGTCATTTTCGTGAATCTCCTTTTTTAGGTTTTGATTTCAAAAACTGTTATTTTTTCTTCGAGCCGTACCGGGCGTTCCCGCGCTCGATCTTGTCGGACAAGGTCTC
>CAYULU010000062.1:0-5747 GCA_964445745.1 uncultured bacterium
TTAAAGAGGGGCTGGGGGAGATTTGATTTTCACCCAACTCCAAATCCCCCTCATTCCCCCTTTTCCAAAGGGGGATACTTATTTGCTCCCCTCTTTTTTAAAGAGGGGCACCACACCAGACCTTCCCCCCTCTTTCGTAAAGAGGGGTTGGGGGAGATTTGATTTTCACCCAACTCCAAATCCTCCTTAATCCCCCTTTTCCAAAGGGGGAAACTTATTTACTTCCCCCTTTTACAAAGGGGGAAATTAAACTTCAAAACAGCGTATAAATGAACGGTGAAACTGCCGACCCTTGAGCAAAAACAATCAGCGTCCCCAGGAGTAAAAGGACAAGCACGATGGGCGTCAGCCACCATTTTTTTCGCACCTTAAGAAAATCCCAAAACTCTTTAAGAATGGATATCTTTCCCATGAATGTCTCCTGTTGAAAAAAAAATGTTAATGGTCGCGTATCTTAACAAAAGCTGAACCACGCGTCATGATTAAAACTGTCGCTCACAGTGAGTACGGGACCCAGGCTCATTCGTCCGGTGTTTCCAGTAGCTCGGAGCGGAGGGATCAAGTCTCATATCGAGAAGGTCTTTTTTAGTAAATCGCAAAATCAGGGCCATCGGGGTCATCGCGAGATAAAAAAGGATCCCGAGGATCACGCGCGACATCAGCCACCCCATCAGGACCGCGAACGCCATCCAGACTTTTTGGAGGGGTTTCAGAACCGGCCGAACAAAAAGAGTTAAACATCCGAAAGTAAGGCTTATTACCAGAAAAACAGAAGCCGACGGTTTTCCTCGCCAAAGCAAAAAGCCGCCCAAGAGACCAAAAAAAACGGCCATCACCCAGCCGAATTCTTTCACCTTCTTCGGGCTCGAATCGATTTTCTTTATTTCGTCTATGATCATGATTTACTCCTGCACGTTCTGGGATCCGGCCTTTAATTCCGGGGACACATCACTTAATCGACCTCCGGAAACTCCCGCTTTCATGCCGTCAGTCTTTCGATGCCTTCGAAGGACTCTAGTCTCAATGCATCTCGAAACCAGATCCTTGCCCGGCTTGACTACTTGGATCAATCCAGCTCAAATTCCTTCATCCAGTCAGAATCTTTGTCCAGCGGTTTCTGCGCTGTTTTATCAATCAGAAAGTTTCCGAGAACAAGATAATCCATATGCGTCCGCATGAAGCATCGGAAGGCGTCCTCGGGCGTGCAAACGATCGGTTCTCCCCTCACATTGAAGGACGTATTGATCACAACCGGACAACCGTGTTTTTCGCCGAATTTCTGAAGCAGTTGATAAAACCTCGGGTTCTGCTCCGGCGTAATCGTCTGGACGCGCGCGGAATAATCCACGTGCGTCACGGCCGGGATCTCCGATCGCTTGACATTGAGCAGTTCAATCCCTTCGAGACGTCTTTCTTCCGTCGTCATTTCACGACGCAATCCTTCCCGAACCGGCGCCACCAGAAGCATGTACGGACTTTCGCAGTTCATCTCGAAATATTCCGACACCCGCTCCGCGGTCACCGACGGTGCAAACGGACGAAAACTTTCCCGAAACTTGATCTTCAGGTTCATCTGCTCCTGCATCCTGGGAGAGCGCGAATCCCCGATAATGGAGCGCCCGCCAAGCGCCCGGGGCCCGAACTCCATCCGTCCCTGGAACCAGCCGATCACTTTTTCCCGCGCAATCAGATCCGCGACCGCTTCGGCCACTTCATCATCCGCCAGTTCCGTGTGAGGGATATCGTTTTTCATCAAGAATTCCCGGATCTCATTTTTAGAAAACTCGGGGCCGAGATAAGATCCGGTCATAAAATCCTTTTTGCCGTCGGCAACACGGGGATTTTGAAGATAATGATGCCAGGCATAAAGCGCCGCCCCGAGCGCGCCCCCCGCGTCACCCGATGCCGGCTGGATCCAGATCTTCTCGAACGGACCTTCCCTGAGAATGCGTCCGTTCCCGACACAATTGAGCGCGACACCGCCCGCAAGACACAAATGTTTCATCCCGGTCGTTTGATGAACGTATCGCGTGATCCGGAGCATCACTTCCTCCGTCACTTCCTGGATCGATCGCGCAAGATCCATTTCCCGCTGGGTCACACGCGATTCCGGCTTCCTCGGCGGCGCACCAAACAACTTGTGAAACTTTCTGTTCGTCATGCGCAGACCCGCGACGTATTCAAAATAGTCCATGTTGAGCTTAAAAGAACCGTCCTCTTTCAGATCAATCAGTTCTTTCAGGATAAGATCTTTATAGACCGGCCTTCCGTAAGGCGCGAGTCCCATCACCTTGTACTCGCCGGAATTGACCTTGAACCCCGTGTAATAGGTGAATGCGGAATAAAGAAGCCCGAGCGAGTGCGGGAATCTTATTTCGGAATGGATCTCGATCGAATGGCCCCGTCCGGTCCCGAAGCTGGTGGTCGCCCATTCACCCACACCGTCCATGGTGATAAACGCAGCCTCCTGAAAGGGCGACGGAAAAAATGCCGAAGCCGCGTGCGACTCATGATGCTCCGGGAAAAGGATCTTTCCTTCGTAGCCAAGTTCCTCCTCGATAAAGGACTTCATCCAGAGCTTTTGCTTGATCCACATGGGAACAGCCTGAAGAAAGGAAGAAATACCTTTCGGTGCGTAAGTCAGATAACTTTCCAGGATACGCTCAAACTTCAGAAAGGGCTTGTCGTAAAACGCGACGATATCGAGGTCTTTTGAGGTGATGCCGCCTTCTTTCAGGCAATATTCGATCGCGTGAGTCGGAAATCGAAAGTCATGCTTCTTTCGGGAAAAACGCTCTTCCTGCGCCGCCGCGGTAATCTTTCCGTCCTGGACAAGGCAGGCCGCACTATCATGATAAAATGCTGAAATTCCGAGGATCTTCATGAGGCCTTAAACACCAGCTGTTTGTTTTGCGTAGCCGTCAATACGCCGGCCATGAACCAGAAAGCCATCAGGGGTTGAGGACTTTGCAAATTAGTATCGGAAAACGCGTAGATCAGAAACGCCAGAAGACCGGTCATAAGACCCAAAATCGTCCACTCCTCCGGTGACCCGCAAACCGCACGAGCCCTCTGAATCCCCCGCCGGAAGAAGAGAACAAGGAAAGCTACAAAGAACAAAATTCCCGGAACGCCGATCTCTGCCGCGAGTTGAAGGTAGCCGTTATGGGCGTAGTAGCCCCGCACACGCCAGTTCTGCCTCGTGTCGTATTTTTCATGCGCCACGTCATAAGTGTTGATCCCCGTCCCGACCCATGGTTTTGAATCAATGACGTCCAGCGCACGCTTCCATAACTCGACCCTTTCCACAATCGACTGTTCTCTGGAATCCGCATCGAGGTGAATAATCATCTCCTTCGGAGTTACCGCGAGCATCACGAGAAACAAGAGCACTCCGACGGCAATCGCTTTAAACCAGCGCTTGAACAAAAAAAGCGCAAAAAAACTTACGGCAAGAGCAACCACCGGAGCGCGGCAACGGGTCAAATAGAGCAGTATAAAAGCGGAGAGCGCGAGAGCCAGGGCATAAAACGATTTTTTCCGAGTCGACGCGGATTTAAATTCGGACGCAAAGCGCAGAGCAAACACCGGAATCACGAGAATCAGATAACTTCCCATTTTTCCGAAATCGCCGAAGGGGCCGACCAACCGGAGACCGGCACCCGACTCCTGGGCGGGATAGCCTCTTAAAATGCTTTTCCCGAATGCATACTGGATCGAGGAATCAACCGAAACCATCAAAAAAGTGACCAAAAAAGCCAGATCAAACTTTCGGCGGTTCGAACCGTCCCGGAAGAGGTCGGCCGCCATAAAAAAGACAAGCATCGGCTTTGCGATTTTCAAAACACCGCGGAAGCTTTCTTTGGGGTATTCCGATGCAAAAAAAGATAAGAGGACCCAGAAGAAAAAAAGAGCGAGCGGCACCCATAGCACAGGCGGACAAGCGCCATTTTGATCAAAAAGCTCCCGGATTTCCGTCTTCATGGAACGGGATCGGACCAAAGACACACTCCATAACAGAATGGCCACGACAATCATAATCTGCATCAGCGCCATCGAAAAAGTCGTACTGGCCCAAAGAACAAGCAGAGCCGTCACCGCCCATTTCATGGAATCAATCTTTAAAATCAGACCTTCGAGTTTGTTCATCATGATTATTTAAAACACTCAAGAGTTATGTTTTTCGCCGGGCTATCGCCGTTCACTTGTAGATGTCCTTGCGATGCCCGATCCTCAAAATATAGATCAGGATCTCGCGCTCAACGATTTTGTAAATGACGCGAAAATCACCCCAGCGGTATCGCCAATACCCGCGGAAATCACCTGTCAGGGCTTTGCCCAATTCTTTGGGATCTTGAACAAGATAGGTTTCAATCCGGTTCAGAACCTTGCGGGCAGTTGCCTTATCAAGATTTTCTAGATCCTTCACAACCTGATCGAGATAAACAACCTTATAAGCCAAGCCGCTCTCTCAATTCTTTTCCGGAAATGACCTTGGAGCCTGGATCCTGGAAACGGTCCTTTGCAATCTGCGCATCCATGTAATTTTCAAGATAGTACTGCAAAGCCGCAGCAACATAAAATCTTTCACTGCGGTGCGTCGCTTTAGCGAGGCGGGCCAAACGCTTCGTTAATGAAACCGGTAACCGAAAAGCCTTTAACACAGTCATGATTCACCTCCGATCTTCGAAAAGAATATCATTGTTATACTTCAGCAACAAGAGATGATTTTCGATTTAAGGGAGACTTGGGAACCCGGCCATCTCACACAAACTCCTTTTTCACCTCTCCCCGCACAGGATACCCTGCATAAGGCAGAACTACGTCTCTTGATACGGGACGGCGAGCTTTTCATCCAGCAGTTCCTGATTCAAAAACGTCCCGTCGCGAAGGACCTTGTCTCGATCATCAGCACTGGGCAAATAAAAAACATCCGCCAAAAACCGCCCGTACTTTTCCTGCTTGTAAGTCCGGATGACAAGGAACGCGCACGGCTCAAGCGTCTTCGTGACAAAAAGCTTCGACCTCTGCCCGTCCGTACGGCTCAGTTCCGGCGCATCGATCCCGCGAAGACGAAAAGTCCCCGTTATGTGGGTCCGGAAGCCAAGATCGACCCGCGCCACAATCGTATCTCCGTCGACAACCCGATCCAGTGTGGCCGCATAAGTATAAAGACGCGTCTTTTCAAAATTCGCGACCCGGATCGAATAATCTTCATCCTCCTTGACGGCCCTTACAATTAACCCCGAATGGAGCGATCCATCGGATGGACACCGAACGTTTCGTTCTATCCCGAAGCCGATATCCAGTCCGATTCGATCCCCGTCCGGAGCACCGGCAACGCGGTAGTGATACAGAACCCCCCGAACAACATCCAGGGTCGTACCTGACTCCGGCAAGAGACCCGGAACCGGAGCAGAACTTCGGGTCAACAATCGGAGGGATTGGGTGTTCAAACCCTCCCGGACCGTTTTTTGTTCTAATGCCCGGCGTCTGGTTTCGTCCTCCACCCGAATCAGGAGGAGGTAATGCGCCAGCGACAGATGAAGCGGCGGTTTCCCGGGATACAGGCGCTGAAATTTGGCGGCATCATAAAAAAAAGATTCCGGTCTTCCGAAATCCCGGCAAAGAAGGCCCACCAGCAACGCGTTGTCCCGGCTTGGGCGGTCACCAAGCCCCAGTTCTTTGCGAAGGATTTTTCCGATCGTCCACATCCGCCGCACCCCCTCTTCCCGGAACACCCGTTT
>CAYULU010000063.1:0-5567 GCA_964445745.1 uncultured bacterium
GCTCCGGAGCCACTCCCGGTCTCCTTTCTCTGAACCCTAGTTCTGGATCAGCGCCTTGACCTTCACTTCAAAAAGATCCGGTTGGATATCCTGCGGTTTTTCAAAAAAATCTGTCACCCCGAGACGTTCCGCCTTCTGCCTCATCCCGATATCGATATAGCCCGACATCGCGACCACACGGGCCTTCGGCTGTCTTTCACGGATGGCCGCGATCACATCCAGTCCCGTCAGTGCCGTCGCCAACTTCAGGTCAATGACACAAAGCTGGTATTCATTTTTTTCGAGCAACTCAAGGGCCTTCTCGCCGGTTGACGCGGTATCCGTTTCAAACCCACAACGCTCCGCGAGTACCTGTGCCAAAAACTCGCAGATTTCGTCTTCATCGTCCACAATCATCACCTGGATCATCGTTTCACCCCTCCAGATCAGCCAGCGGCAGTTTGATTACAAAAGTCGTCCCTTCACCCGGTTTGCTTTCCGCATAAATTTTTCCGTTATGAATGGATTCAATCACATGTTTGCATATAAAAAGTCCCTGCCCTTGCCCAGCGGCTCCGATGTGGTTTTCCTTTTTCTCTTTGGTCGAAAACCCCTGTTCCCAAATCTTGGAAAGGATTCGCTCGGGGATCCCGGGCCCGCTATCGATAAACTCGATTCGCGCCATACCCGATTCCTGCGGATCAATTAACCCACGGATCAAAATCTTCCTTTCCGACTGGCCTATCATAGCCTCATACGCGTTTTTAATCATGTTGATAAAAACCTGGAGCAGTTGTTCCAGGTTTCCCAAAACGATAATGTTCGCACCAATGCTTTCCGTGATCTCACAACCCGAAAGGTTCTCTTCATAAGTCAGAAACCGCGTCGCCTCTTTTGCTTCACGGCACAGAACCAGAAGGCTGAGCGGCCCCTTCTCCCCCTTGGTATTTTTCAGAATATCCGTGAGCGTCTTCACCACGACCTCAATCCGTTTCGCGGACTTTTCGATGCGCTTCGCGTTGTCTTCGATGCGTAAAAGCTGTGCGTCGAGATCCTTTTTAAAATCTTCGGGAAGCGACATACCATAGCGGGTCACAAGATTCCGGCATTTATTCAAATCATCCCGGTAAATCCATATCGATCGACCACCCACCGTCGATAGCGGATTGTTCACCTCATGGCCGATCGCCTTTGCCATCCCAACCATCGTCGCGTTTTTTTCCGCGACAATCAGCGAGGCCTGGGTCACCTGAAGACGCTGATTGGCCTCTTCCAGCTCACGATTCATCTCGGCCAAAAGTCTCGTTCGTTCGACAGCTTCGTCATAAAGCCGGGCGTTCTCGATCGCAATGGCAGATTCCTGCGCCAGTCCGTAAAACACCTCCAATTCCTCATCACTATAAGGCTCATCGGATTTTTTTCCCCCGAGGATCAGGATATTTCTGAGTTCCATGTCGGCCGATTTTTTTTCGATTCCCAGTCCCGTAGCATCAATCCGGTTCCTCAAAAAACTCGGGATGATCACTTCCGCGTTCATGTCTTTCAGAAATTCCAGAATTTCCGCCAGGCGGTTTTGTCCCGCATCCGATCCCTTGCCTTTTCTCTGCAACTGATCTTCAAGGCGTTGACGCTCAAGAATCCGCCGTTCTTCCATCAGGTACCGGATCACGAGATGATCGGTCGTAAGTGACCGCGGCAATTTTTCCTTCCCTCGACCGCGCAAAGCCGCACGCTCAAAATTCTCGTTGTCCCGGCTTCGCGTATAAACGACCGCCCTTTGGATCCGGCATTTCGTGATCAAAAATGCCACAATCCGCCTCGACAACCACCGTAAGCTCTGAACCAGCGCGATCGCCTCACCCGCCTGCGCCACAATCGTCGTCAGGTTGAACTTCTTCTGAAAAAGATAACGATCCGTGAGGTTAACCAAGAATTTTCGAACCGGGTCAAAAAGAGACAGTGCTATCAGGATGCTCAGAAGTCGAATCGTCATCTCATTCAGTCCTAAATACCGGCCCACCACGCTCTGCGCCACTGTCGAAACTCCTGCCACCACCACCATCATGACCCCAAATAACCCTGCAAACACTAGGGTCTTCCTAATGATGAATTCAATATCCATAAATCGATGCCTTAGAATCGCTAGTCCAATCACGATCACATATGCACAGATCGTATAATTGCCAAAAGGATAAAGCGGAAATATATTAAAATTGTAATTAATCAAATAATTGGTAACACCTCCGGAATACCCGATAATAGTGGCAACCAAAAAGTATTCCACCTGTTTCAAACGGAGGCCGTGTTCATTTCGCAACGCCTGGACAAGTTTGAACATCGCAAAGAAAACTGCCCCGACAAAAAGCCCAACATGAATTGGGTATAAGATCAGCGGACGCGTAACAAAAAAACCGAATTGCGACTGATACGTCGAGGCAAGAAAGAATGGCGAAAAATCAAAACCGAGCAGAATGACTGAGGAAATGTAAAAAAATAAGATTTTTGATTTTTCAAAGTCTTGCCGCCTCAAAAAGAACAGGACAAAATGCACATAAACTGCAGGGAGGATAATCGCCCAAGCGTGCAAAATTCTGGCCCAAAAAACTGCTGTTTTTTCAGTGTCCGCAAGAACATTAAAGATGAGCGAATAGCTCCATAGCCCGACACACAAGGCCCAAAATGAGTAGAGTAGGTTGAGTCTCTGTCCGCGGCGCCTGATGAAAACAAAAATGGCAAGACTGATCGTAAAAAACGCCGTAAGAACCGCTGATAAGATGTAATGATCTTTAAAAGTCATTGGTCAATCAAGATTTCCCATTTTCTCAAATTCGCTTCTTTTTTTAATTTTTTATCTGGATTAACAACAACGGGGTGCGCTGTTTCTTTCA
The DNA here is from genome assembly GCA_964445745.1 of uncultured bacterium. Classification (GTDB taxonomy): domain Bacteria; phylum Omnitrophota; class Omnitrophia; order Omnitrophales; family Aquincolibacteriaceae; genus UBA1443. The sequence goes on from CAYULU010000063.1 coordinate 2,868, forward strand.
AAAAAAATACATCCGAGTAATGATCTGCATAAGCAAAACTCGATTTAAGATCAATGTCGTTCTCTTTCGCTAACCGCCGAACCAAATCCGCCTTAGTTTCCCCTTCGAGAATCACACCTTCCCAATTTCCAGTGCAATAATCGTTTTTCACTTCGAGCCGGGTTCCATAGAAGGTCGGAATATTTAACTCCAAACAAATTAAATGGCAAAAAAAGTCTAAAGTCCCAGAGATGGCAAAAATGCTGTCACCTCTTTTCCTGTGTGCCTCAAGCCTCTCCAGAGCCACAGTGCTAAACATGTGTCGTACTTTTTGCTCATAAACATTTTGAATTAATTTTGCAACTAACTCAACGGACAGACCGCGAAACGATCGATAGGCATACTGTCGGATACGTGTACTACTTCGCAACAATCCAACCTTATACAAAAAAAACCAAAAAAATATAGCGATCGATTCTGACGTAGAAATTATTTTTTTCTTCCAAAAAACACCCAGCAACTCTTTTTGAGTTAGGCAACGAACAAGAGTACCGTCTATATCAAAAAAAGCAGCTGATTTCATGCGATTGAATCGGGCTGCAACGCAAACTCCGAAACGTCGTTCTTGTGACAAAATTTTTGAGCAAGAATTTGCGCCGAATCGTCCCAAGTCTGTCCAGAAACCCGACGCACAATATCCATAACTCTATAGGCTATCATTTGAAGCTGTTCATCACTCAGTTTGGTAAATTTTTTGCTTGGGCTATTGTGAAAAAATACATCTTTAAACAAAGGTGTGCTCGGGGAAATATAAATTTTTTTCCCAAAAACCACATCACACTTTTTGAAAGCAGGAAGACGCCTGTTCGGTGGTAAAATTTCGTAGGTACCCCGCATGGCAACTGGAAGGATCGGTATATTTTGTTTGAGGGCCAACTTGACGAAACCGGTTTTTGGAGACAGCATTTTTCCACTACGCGATCGGGTGCCCTCCGGATAGATTACCACCTGTTTACCAGCATCCAAATGCCGTATTAATTCTTTAAAAAAGCCAAACCCGGGTCTTTCCCTGTCTACGTAGACAATGGTGTCAAGTTTCATAAACCAGCCGACGAAAGACCGTTCCTTCAAACTCCGAACCGCTACAAAAACCGTTTGTCGGCGTAAGATAGAAGCCAATACAAAAAAATCAAAATAGCTTAAATGATTCGAAAAAATGATCACCGGTTCATGTTTCGGGATATTCTCCACTCCCTCAATTTTCCTGACCCAAAGTCGCCAGATAAAAAACACCATCCCCCGCAACAACCTAAACCATGCTCTTCGCATCGCCCTCGTGCGGACATAGATCCATTGCGGAGAGAACACAATGCTTATTTTTTTAAAAAAGCACAACGACTTAACCACTAAAAAGCGGCAATATCTAACCGTAAAATCATTAATACGATACTTAAAATATTTCATGTTTTTACTAATGTTTTGCATAAACTCGTCTCAATCTAATCAATTTAATTTAACAAAATTTTTCTCGAGCCTATAGATCTTTTCTTCCAGAGATTCTAAAAATTCTTTCAATGTTTTATCTTCGTATATTTTTCGTTGATTTCGGGATTTAAAACTTAGAACCGTCTCCTTCAGTTCAAAAAAAATTTTAAGCAAAGGCTCTCCTTCAGATCGCTTAGCTGGTGAACGTTCAAGAATTTGCCGGACGCTCATAAGAAGTTGATCACTATTAAACGGTTTTAACAAGTAATCATCAGCATTAAGCCGAAAAGCTTCTATCGGCGCTTCTTCGCTAGCATACCCAGTAAGCAGGATGACTGGTAAATTCTTGTTCTTTTCATCGCCTCGGAGCCTCCCAAGCAGTTGGATACCATCCATTCCAGGCATACGAATATCTGTAATTGCCAAGTCGAAGATGTTTGATTGCAATACGGCAAGAGATTCTTCTGCGCTTTTACATTCGGTTACCTCATAACCTTCCATCGATAATAACCGCCGGATGGTTTTCAAAACCAAAACATCATCATCAATCACAAGAATTTTCTTCATAGACAACTCCATTTTTTTCAAACATCAGTTAATGAAGCGCAGAGAGAATAAACTATTTCCATTAAACGCAAACACCCATTTACTTATCGGACTTTTTGGGATGTTCTAGAGGAGAAAAGATAGCAAAGAATCAGTTATTCAGATGCGGGAGGGAAGAAGAACCACCGTAAGCTCTGAACCAGCGCGATCGCCTCACCCGCCTGCGCCACAATCGTCGTCAGGTTGAACTTCTTCTGAAAAAGGTAACGATCCGTGAGGTTGACAAAAAAATGTCGACAAGCTGACAAATTAAATTGCGGTCACGTTACCAAAGGCCGCGAGAATAGGATCCTAGGCAAACCCAAACTTTTAAACTACCGGACCTACCTTGAGTATTTATTTTTTAAGCTCTTTTTTCAAAAATTCCTTAGACCGTTCAATCCGTTCTTGCAAGCGTTGCGAAACCTTACTGTAATCGATTATTTGAGTTAACTTTTGAGAAATTTCGCTAGAGAAACCAAGGAAGCGGTCTTCTATCCCGACCATTCTCAACAAGCTTTCCATTCGGGAATTAACGGCTTGGCCGGTTCGATGAGCCACAAAGAACTCGCGATGATAAATCATGGAAAAAGAAATGCCATGGAAGGAGTTATTAATAACGGCCCTGGCCTGACGAATTAAATTTATAAA
>CAYULU010000064.1:0-5550 GCA_964445745.1 uncultured bacterium
TGAAACCGCTTCTAAATCGTAATCATTACGACTCAAGAGGCAAAAAAATATTACTTGCCCTTACATTTTGAACAAATGCCCTCTAACACGACCCTCTTATTTATAATGACCCCTTGTTTCTGCACCGCATCAGGAACGGCAATATCATCATAGGCATCGTTCTCAAAATCAAAAATGGTGTAACACTTGACACACCTGAAATGATGGTGCCGATGCAGATTGGGTTCAAAGCGTTTCTGCTCACCCGTTCCTTCCACAAGACTCACTATACCTATCTCAGTAAAAGACAAGAGAGTCCGATAAACGGTATCAAAAGAAATATTCGGTAAGCTCTTGCGCACACGTTTGTAGATAGCATCCGCTGTGGGGTGGTCTTTGGCTTTGGAAAGTTCATCAAAAATAAGAGAGCGTTGCGGAGTGATCTTAAGCCCCTCTTCAGCGCACTTATCATAAAAGTTTCTTTTTAGTTCATCTTGCTCAATTTTCATGTAATTACTATATAGTAATCATTCCTATTTGTCAATCTTTTCGATACGGAATTCCGGGGACACATTACTTAATTGAGGAGCCGGGGATTTTTTTCGAAAGAATCATCCTGCCTACGACACAGAATGCTCTTAGCTCCGCTAGGGAGCAAATCCCCGTTAGAACCACAGTTGAAGGATCACCTTATTAAGGAAATTCTTCAACGCAGTTCTATAAACCCGAGGTTGAAGAGGCCGGGGAGGCTCCCCAAGCCCTCACTTTTTAAGGAAGGAATAATGACCTGCTTTTGATACGATTCCTGCTCTGCCAGAACTTAACGACCGGGGACTAATTAAGTGATGTGTCCCCGGAATTATGTGCAAGCAATAATCCACTCTTCGCTGGTTTGGCGTTTTTGGTCGTGAATGAGGAACCCCCGCCCGCGAAAGGCGAAGAGTGGGAAAGACGAAGATCTTGAAACTGCCGCTCTCACGGGTTATTCGGCCGGCCGCGTCCCGGACATACCGGGTTGAAGATACCGTGCCGCGACCAGCGCTCCCAGCAGCCCGCCGAGCAGTCCCATCGAAACGAACTTCACAACCAGCATCGGCAAAAAGGAGATCTCCTGGACTCCGCGCGCCTTGAAGCCCAGCCACAGGAGCAGTTCCATCACAACGGCAGAAAGGAACCATAATACGAGCCACAGGAACGGCCATGGTTTCGGTAGCCTATCTATCAAGGAATTTTTTTTCAGCCGGGGCAGTCCCGCCTCTGCCGCCTTTCGCGTAAAGAAGGCGGTCGGCCATGTGACCAGACAGGCGACAAAGCCGCAGGTAATAAGCGTATCCGTAAACACGCTTTCGTAGCTGATGGCGCCCCCATCCCGGTGAATCAGATAAAAAAACAAGCTGTTGAGGACGGCGTTGGACACCCCGGAGTTGATGGCCTGCTGGCGCAGGTGCTTGCGTGCCGTCAGGGGTGCAGCGGGGGCCCTAGAAATATGTTCCTTTGGTGCGATAGTTTTCATGTCGTTCGCGGGACAAGTTGATCAAATAAGTTTCCATCTGTTCGTCTGTAAGGCGGTGGAGCTGCCTGCACCCTTCCGGGAAAAGGATCATGTTTTCATTCCTCGCCACGCCCTCCAGGATGATCCTTGCGGCTTCATCCGCGGGGACCGCGTCTTCGGGGACTTTGTCCAGATTTTTAAATATAGCAGTTGCGACATTGCCGGGACAAACGGTGGTGAAGCGCACCTTTTCGTCCCACATCTCATAACGCAAACCCTGGGTCATGCCCGCCACGGCGAACTTGGTCGCGCTGTAGACCGCTTGAAAGGGAAACGCGATGATGCCGGCCACGGAGGAGGTGTTCACGATATGCCCATGGCCCTGCCTGCGCATGATCGGGAGCGCCGCGTGGATGCCGTAGATGACGCTCCACAGGTTGACATCGATGACCCATTTCCATTTGTCCAGCGTCATCTGCTCATAGGGCAGGGTTGCGCCGACACCCGCATTATTGAATAAGAAGTCCAGATGTCCCGCGTACGCCGCGGCTTGCTCCACAAGCGCTTGGACCTGCTCCGCCCGGGTTACATCCGTGACGACGGCTTTTGCCATACCGGGGCCGATCTCATTCATCCGGTCGGCCTGATCCCGCAGCGCCTCTGCGCTGATATCGGCCATAAACACCGTGGCCCCGTGCTTCAGCAGCTGTTCCGTGAGCGCCAACCCGATACCGGAAGCCGCGCCGGTAATGGCGGCTACCTTGTTTTGAAAATAAGCTCGCATGTTGTTTCTCCCTTCGCGGTTTGGAAAATCAAATGCCGAACAGCGTCGCCCTAGTTAATGATCTATTCTAATAAAATTAACTTTTTCAGCAATTTTGGATCCGGCTTGCTTGCTTGTCACTATGAAGACCTCATTGGTTCATTAAATAAAAAAGACGCTGAAGGATCATACCCTCATAACGCCTTTCCGGTTGAAACTCATCTGCCTCGTGGAATTTCCTGCCCGCCCGCATAAACCATGACCATCAATATCGTGCCGATCGCCAGCGGCGCCATGGCGCCGGCTCCGCCCGGCTCGATGGCACAAAGCCCGATGACAAGAAGAAACTAAAAGGTGCCGATGAACTCAACCATATACTTTTTCATTTTCGACTCCCTTTTTTGATGACGATGCGCTTGAGCTTTTTTATCCTTTGTTTTTATCAGCCCCAATGTTTATTGATGTAATCCTGAATTTCATTATAGAGGATTTTCAAGTTTTCGCTTTTTCCATCGGAACAAGGAGTTGCAAGACCTGTTTTCATTGGAATCGAACCGCGCCATACGTCGCTTAGATTCTGGATGGAAATATCAATCACGTTAGCGCCGTTGTTCTTGATTATCAGATGATCGCCCTCCACCGCGCCGAGCTTAAAACATGGGACGGAATATTTTTTTGCGATTCTCTCAAAATTGGCAAAATCCCTGGATCCCACAGTAACCACAATCCGTGAAGGAGACTCTCCAAACAAAATCTCGTCGAGGCGGTCGTTTTTTTGAATGAGCGCTTCCACATCAATACGGGCCCCGCGCATACTTTTTTTATTGCTGATACAAGATTCCGCAACACAAACCGCAAGTCCGCCTTCTGATGGATCGTGCGCGCTCTTTACCAGTCCCGCCTCGATCGCTTCAAGGCACGCTGTTTGAACTTTTTTCTCAAATTCGATATCAATCCCGGGATTGCCCCTCTTTTGTTTGTGAATAAGACGGAGATATTCACTGCCCGCCAGGCTGGCTGAAGGATTTCCCAACAAGGCGATAATATCACCTTCCTTTTTGAAATCCTGCGTGACGCACTTCGCAGCGTCTTCGATCAGACCCACCATCCCGATCATCGGCGTCGGATCCACAGCGCCCTTAGGATTTTCATTGTAAAAACTCACATTGCCGCTGACGACAGGCGTTTCCAGAGCGCAGCAGGCAGCCGAGAGCCCCTCGATGCATTTTTGGAACTGCCAATAATTTTCGGGCTTCATTGGATTTCCAAAATTAAGGCCGTCGGTGATTGCAAGCGGCCGACCTCCCGAACAAACGACATTGCGCGCCGCTTCGGCCACGGCAAGCATAGCGCCCTGATAAGGATTCAGATAGCAATAGCGGCCGTTACAGTCCACGCTAAGAGCAAGCGCCTTGCGGGTACCTTTAACCAAAATGACCGCGGCATCCGACCCTGCGCCCACGGACACGGCCTCTTGGTCCTGGAACGTAAAACTCCGGTAGGCCGCTTCTTTGCTTGCGATTGTGGGAGAATCAAGAAGCGCAAGCAATACCACATTATAATTATCGGGTTGCGGTATCTTTTCGCGCACAAGGTTCTGCGCTTCTTTCAAATAAGAAGGTTCCCTGGTTCCGCGATCATAAAGGGGCGCGTCTTTTGTCAGCGCTTTTATCGGCACTTCGGCCACGACCTTCCCATTTTCCTTCACGCGCACCAGGCCATCCTGCGTCACAAATCCGATCCTGGCCGCAGGGATGCCCCACTTTTTTAGGATTTCAAGTGCTTCATTTTCCTTTCCTTCTTTTAAAATAGCGAGCATTCGCTCCTGCGATTCGGAGAGAAGAATTTCATAAGGCGTCATTTTTGTTTCACGTTGTGGAATCAATGCAACATCGATTTCAATGCCCGTGCCCCCGCGCGAAGCCGTTTCGCATGTCGAACAAATAAGCCCTGCGGCACCCATATCCTGCATTCCACCCACAAGCCCTTTTTCGATCAATTCCAGGCATGCCTTCCTCAAGCGTTTCCCAAGCTCGGGATTGCCAATCGCGACCGCGCTCGAAGAAGAGGATGATGCTTCCGTGATTTCCTGGGAAGCGAAACTGGCACCTCCCACTCCATCCCGGCCCGTGTCCCCGCCGATATAGTAAACCGCTTTTCCGGAACCGACGGTCGTTCCGTGCACAATATTTTTTTTCTCTACGAGTCCGACAACAAAAGCATTTACGAGCGGGTTTCCTTCGTAACTTTCATCAAAATAAGTTTCACCGCCTACGGCACTGACTTCGGCCGTATTGGCATAATGCGCAAGTCCCCGAATCACTTCCTTAAACAAATATTTCACTTTTTCACTGTCAAGGCTGCCAAAACGAAGGGCACCTAAAACAGCGACTGGTTTTGCACCCATAGTGAAGATATCCCGTAGGCATCCGCCGATTCCGGTGGCTGAGGCTTCAAAAGGTTCGACCGCGGAAGGATGATTATGAGACTCGATCTTAAAGGCAACACCCATTCCGTCCCCAATATCCACAATACCTGTGTTTTCTTCGCCGGCACCGACCAACACCCGTTTTCCCTTGGTCGGAAAAAGTTTGAAAAGTTTCCTGGAGTTTTTATAACTGCAGTGTTCCGACCACATCGCGGAAAAAAGCCCAACTTCGGTAAAATTCGGATCCCGCCCAAGGAGCTTCTGGATCATGGCATATTCTTCCTTAGTGAGCCCAAGCTTTCCCGCTAAAACTGCGTCTACTTTCACTTCAGTATTGGCCGTCATAATTCATTTCTCCTTATGTTTTTAAGCTGTCACACTGTCCCCGGAAGGTCTTTCCTCATCCTTTAAAAAACAGAGCGGTTTAATAATTATTATTATGGTGTTCTATATCGGTCTATTTTTCAGGATGTGGCACCGCACGCACATTATATTTGAGTAACGCATGGGAAACAACAAAAGAGCTGTAGGGGAAATGTCCGACAAAACAAAAGCGGAGGGTTTGGGACCCTCCGCTTTTGTCTTCACTTCTTCTTCGGTCAAGTTCCAGTTCACTTTGCGGAACCGGATCTTGATCCGATGGGCCACGAAACGGACCATTCTTACCTCGATTGGAACTGACAACCAAAGGCAGAACGCCGTTCTAGACCCGCGATTGGCTCCCCCGCCTGCCCTGATTCTATAGAACCCTTAAGGAATTCAGGACTGGCGTTGGAAAATCGTCTATATAAAAAAAGCGTAGGATCTAAAGACCCTACGTTTTTTTTCTTATAATGGCTCCCCCGCCTGGGATCATTTGAATCTTCGATTCAAATACTAGCGCTTCAT
>CAYULU010000065.1:0-5238 GCA_964445745.1 uncultured bacterium
AAAAAATTGCGGGAATGAAACCCCCCGGTAACAAGAATGGCGCGATCCAGAGAACGCGTATCCATTTCGCGAACCAGATTTTCCACCATCGCTTGTTCACGGGCGCGAGCCGATTGATAAAATTCAACCGCAACAGGAATCCATGGTTCCAAAAAACGAAACCCGTTTCCGAGAGATGAAAACCGGATTTCTCCGTTTGTGAGACTGTTCAAAAACTCGTTCCATTCATGAAACGGAAACGGCTCCTTTTCTTTTGCTAAAGCCAAAAACTCATCTTCGGTCAGTCTCAGACTAATCAATTTTTCAAGGGTCGAAACGCCCTGTGAGATTCTAAAAAAGGTTTGTTGCTGGGAAGTCGGCGTCTGGGTCATAAAAACATCTTCAGCCGCCCCCTGAAGCTCCTCGAAAAGCTTACCGGCATCCATGCGGGAAGCTTCCTTAATTACGTTACGATAATTTTCAAGGTTGCCGAAATTCGGCACTCCCGGGGACCCGGAATACTCATTTACTTTCCCGAGTAGTTCATCCAAAAAAACGGTCTCCTGCTCCATGCTTCCTTGCCCATCGAGAAGAAGAATCGACTCCAACTCCGGCTTGGTCAGCCGCTTGGACAGGAAACGAACCGCAGATTGTTTTTCCAAAGACACCTTGTCAGCGTCATAAACATCGTTACCGCCGGCAAAATCCAAGAGTCTTGTCAGAGTGGAATATTGGCCGGACCTTTCGGACAAATGATCCATGAGAAACTTCGCATATTCCAAAAGTGAATTCTTTTTTGATTCATACTCGCGGCTCATGGATAAAATCCGGATTTGGGATTCCGTCAAAATGTCTGGTTCAAATCGAGCAAGGCGATTTTTGATTTGTAAGATTTCTTCCTCAAGACGTGTCTGCTCAGGAGAAAGTTGCAAGAAGGCTTTCATGTTTTTCGCATAAAGTCCGGGATCTTCAACGCCCCAAAGATTCATCTCAAGATCCGTCGTAAGGTTCAGATACTCTTCCCCAGAGATCTTCCCCTCTCGCAAATACCGTTCGCCTACTTCACGAAGTCTGTCACCGGAAGCCAAATGACGAAGGCCTGTCAAAGAAACATCGCCCCAACCTCCCTCGACAAAAACATGCCGGAAAAACTCGTGGCGGATCAGATCTTCAAGAATTTCAGCCAGCACTTTTTGTGCCTGGTAAGCCACATGGGCTTCTTCGATGATCACCACGGTTTTACCTCGAGAGCCTTCCGTCTTATCGCGAACTTGGCCCAACTGAGGAGGGATAAACACTTCGGAAGCAAAGATCGGGGAGAGACAACCCATCGGGAGAAGAAAAATCAAAAATAGCCTCGCAGTCACATATTGTTTCAAAAAAAACAGTCGAGACCTCTTTTTAAAAAACTTCGCAACCCGCATCGTGTAAATAAGATACCTTTCTCAAAATAAATTTTAAAACATTTAACAAAATTTAACACGTGGGTTTAAGAACTACAAGTCCAGGGGCTAAAAAAATCTCTTTCGGGTTGAGACGTTTTTAAAAAAGATAACAAAATTCTCTCGCGCACAAGAATGTTATAAATTGATAGAATGGCTATTGAAGCACGACCTTAAGAAATAACTGCAGTATTTGGGAAATACTGAGGCTTTAGAAATCAAGACCTCGCCGGGCGGGAACACCCCTGTTAAACGGGTGTTTAAGACACTTCATTTCTGTCGCAAGATCGGCATAGCGAATCAAGGCAGGGGGGGCTCCCCGGCCCGTCAAAACTACATGCGTCGCTGGGGCCCTCTCCCGAAGGGCCTTGATCACGCTTGCGCCCCGAAGAAATTTGTGCCGAATGGCAATATGGATCTCATCCAGAATAATCAGCTGATACTTTGAATTTTTCAGTAGATCTAGACATTTCCTCCACGCCTGAGCAACTGATTTTTGATTTACGACGCGGGACGTATTCCAGGTAAATCCTCCACCGAAACTCCAGGCCTTGAAATTGGCCTTGGGGAAAATATGCCGGTCATTCGGCTTAAAAAACTGGACCATGGCGACCTTATGTCCATGTTTGATCATCCGAACCGCCAAACCAAGGGCAGCCGTCGTTTTTCCTTTTCCATCCCCCGTAAAAACAAGGACAAGACCCCGCGTTTCCTTCATGCTATGCTTCTCTTTCAACACCTTGCGCATTTCAAATTCTCCTCCAGGGAACAACATAAAACTCGTCACTGTCACCATATTTTGCTTCGATATGATAACTGGTTTTTAAATGTTCCGGCGAAAAAACCTCCGGGGGCCGCCCGGACGCAACAATCGTCCCCTCACGCAAAAGCAGAATCCTGTGACAAAATCGTGATGCAAGGGCTAGGTCATGAAGCACGACCAGCACTCCTTTCCCGCTTTCGGCAATACGCCTTAGCAACTCCATCATTTGCAGTGAGTGAGCCGGATCCAATCCCTGAACCGGTTCATCCGCAAGAATCATCTCCGGCTCTCCGGCCAAGAGACGCGCCATCATCACAAGCGCTTTTTCCCCTCCAGCCAAGTGATCCACCCGACGGCCTTTCAGATGATGGGTATCGGTTTCTTGCAAAGCCGCATCAATGATCGCCTCATCCGTCTCCCGCAAATCCTCCCATGGCATCAAATAGGGTGTTCGCCCGAGCGCAACAACCCGTTCCACCTGCAGAGGCCAGTGAACTTCTGATTCTTGAGGGAGATACCCCAGCTTCCGGGCCAGGGATCTCGAAGAAAAATCACGACTTGGCTTGCCAAGGATGTTAACACTCCCTTCTTTCGGCCTCAAAAGACCGGTAATCACCTTGAGAATCGTCGTCTTCCCCGCGCCGTTTGGCCCAACCAGCCCCAGAATCTCACCTTTTCCGAGTGAAAAAGAAACCTCATTCAAGATCGCCATCCCGTCTAATTTAACTTTTAATTTTTCTACCTGGATCATCACGTTTACCATCAGAGGCCACCATTTTAAAAACTCCAAGAGACAGTTTTCTGTATTTGCGTTATAGAATTTTTTTCCTCATTCGGAAGATCAGAAACAGGAAAAAAGGAGCGCCCACCAGCGACGTCACAACCCCCAGTTTCAACTCGACAAGCGAGGGGATCATCCGAACCGCAATGTCCGAACCAAGCAAAAGTACGGCCCCGCCAAGGGCACTCGCCCATAAAAGCTTCCCCGCACGGTATCCGACATAAGGACGTAAAAGGTGAGGCACAATAAGACCGACAAAACCAATGCTTCCACAAACAGAAATTGAGGCCCCGACACAAAGCGCGGTTCCCAAAACAATTCTCACCCGAAGAGCCCTTAATGATATGCCAAGGCTAGACGCCGTTTCCTCTCCCAGACTTAACGCATCCAGTGCACGTCCATCCCAGAGAAGCAAAGCCCATCCCGCCATCACAAAGGGAAGGATTAGAAATACATGTTCAAAACTGCGATCGGAGAGCGACCCCATTTGCCAAAAAACAATATCCAGTACCGCGTAAGGGTCCCTGACAAGATTCAACATGAGGGAAGTTCCCGCAAACGCAATCACATTAATCGCCACACCCGCCAGGATAAGCGTTTGAACACTTGCCAATGTCCCCGCAAAAAGATAAAGGAGAATCACAGAAATAAACGCCCCCAGGATTCCCCCGGCAGGAAGAACCATCGGAAATAAGGTGACAAGTCCGGTATAAAAAACAGCGACCGCTCCGAGTGCGGCACCGCCTGTCACGCCGAGTATCCCCGGCTCCGCCAGCGGATTACGGAGAAATCCCTGCATCGCGGCTCCTGCCAACCCGAGCGTCGCACCGACCAGGAGCCCGAGCACTGCACGCGGCAAACGAATGTCCCAAAAAACATAAGAAAACTGAGAAGATGGATGGCTGATGGCCTCCCACAAAGAAAACTTTAGGGTGCCAAAGCTTACCGAGCCCCAAAAAGCAACGGCGAGCATCACTCCCAAAATCCCATACAGTAACCAAGATGGGCTTTCTTCCGCAGGAACTGTTTTTTTAGTTTTTTTCATCTTTGTCTCGCTTCAGCTCAATTTTCCTAAAAAACTCCCTGGCCCACCGACCGGCTTCAAAACCAACCCAGATCCTGTCATAGAACCCTGCAAACCGTTTCGCTCAAATCAGGGTCCGTGAAGATGATTCTTGAGTGCGAGAGACCAACTTCCGGGATACATCCGCCAGGAGCCTCACCGCTTTCACAGAAGCTGGCGATCCGCAGTTCAGATACATGGTTGGGATAATCACAGTTTTCACATCCGGTAGAGCCTTTTTAATCGCGGGATGGTTCAATCCCTCGCCACGAACCGTCCGGGATTTTTTTTGTTCACCCGAAAAAATAATCAGATCAGGACTTGCCGCGATTAATTGTTCCAAATCCATTTTGCCGTAACCTGTAATCCCGAATTCAGCCGCAATATTAATGAGACCTGCGGCTTCCATCACGGCGTTCTCAAAAGTTCCCGTACCCGGCACATAATGTTCACTCTGAAAAAAAACGGCCCGAACCGGGTGGTTTTCCTTTTTATCGACATCCTGAGGACTGTCCTCCCCCGATCTTAACGCGGCCATTTCAGTCTGCATTTTCTGGACAATGTCTTCCCCGAGATCCTCCGCCCCGACAGCTTCCGCCAACCGCCGGATATCCCGGTAAATGTCCTCGAAACTTTTAGGAACATCAAAAACAAGGACCGGAGTATCTGAATACTGGAAAAAATGAAGCGCTTCCCGATTACTGAATCTCCCGCCGAGGAGTAAGTCGGGGCCACAGGCCAGAATACTCTCAATATCCGGTTCGGTTTTCCTGATCCCTTGTGCCACTTCCCAGACAGTAGACACATCCGCGTTGTCACTAAATCTCGTCAACGCTGCGACCCGTCCGGGCTCCACAAGTCTCAAAAGTAGCTCATCCGTACAAAGATTGATCGAGACAATACGCTGTGGGCTGACATCTTCTCCCGAAAGTGAACCCTGACTTTTCCCCTCGGGAATGGGGGCTTCACCCTTTTCCAAAGCCAACACAGATTCAATCGTAACAAAAATAAAAAAGCACACCGCGACCAACCCGAACAGAAGCCAACGCACAACACACCATAAACAGTGAAAAACTCCGAATCCCGTCCGTTGGACATGGCCCGTCACACTTCGTGTCGATTGCTTCAATTCAGCACCTCACTAAAAAAGCAAACTCTCAATCCGACTCTTCTAATCTGAATGTGACCGGAATGTCAACATACTGAGGGG
>CAYULU010000066.1:0-5162 GCA_964445745.1 uncultured bacterium
TGCTGGAGCAATGCCTCAAGTAACCCTATCCCTCCAGACGAAGGCCTGGCCGAGGCCGTGTCGGTTGAAGCCGTTTCATTTTGAGAAGCGTCCCTTTTCCCAGCCAAAGCTTTTTCCAGATACCCCCCTAAAACTTCCCGAGCCTTCTGGGTTGCCATTCTTGAAGCAACGTGCGAAATGTCCGGCATCACCGCGACTTCGGGAATCACGCCCTGGATCACAAGAGGAATCTGGATTTCTTTTTTCTCGTTCGTCAAATATTGCAACTCCTCCACACTACGGGTCATCGCGGAAGAAAGATCCGGTTCTATCGCAAGAAGAACATTCCCGGTCACGCTCCCCTGGTTCAACCCGTACGTCCCGGAGCCGGTAACCTCAAAAGAATCCGTGGCAATCTCCAGGCGAGGCAAACGCACCAGGCCGTTTTGGATCAAAAAGGGAATTTGCGCCGTTTTCAGTTTGGTGTCCTCAGTTCTTAATTTTTCCTGGTAGTTCTGAGGCAGACGCGTCAAAAGCTTTTCCACAAGTCCGGGGATCATCGACAGCTTTTGAAAAATTTCGCGCAAGACATTCATACGGACAATCACGACCTGATCCATCGTCACCGACCCGTCCGCTATCAACGTGCGTAAAATCTCCTCCTCCGTCTGCCCGCTCAGTTTTCCCTTCACGACGGCCGAAAGCAATCCCCTGATCTGGGGACCCGACGAACGATCGGGCGTCAGATCCTCAATTAAAATTTTGTCCGCTTTGATATCAAAATCTGTTCTTGGATTTTTAAGATCTGCCAGATTCACCGAACCTTGTCCTTTGACTTTTCCGGCCGCGATGCTGGCCGAAAATTGCTGAATTTCAATCATCTCCTTCGTCACCCAGGCCTCCAGGGAAATATTTTCGATGGGCCTCCGGAGAGATTCCAAACGGATTTCCCCGCGCTGAAGCAGGACCTTCACGCTATCGTTGCTCAGCGTCTTGTCATTGATTTTGAATAAATCAGATTCGGCCGTCAAAACTCCGCCGAGAGGAAAAACAATCCCTGAATTTTTTAGAGCCGGACTAAGCTTGACCACCTCCTGAAAATCGATTGGGGCTAATTGTAGCTCGACGCGTAATCCGATGACAGTGCCACTGCGCGTTTGGGGCGCAAGAGTCAGTTTCCCCTTCACCTCCAGATTTTGGTCCTTACTCAGGACGGCCGCATTCACCTTAAAATCGATCGGGCGATTCAGTTCGACGTCACTCACCCTCACGTCAATCTTGCGAAGATCCAGTTCCATCGGTTCCTTCCCGGACCGGTCCTTAAAGAAAAGTTCCCCGTCCTGTACTTTGACTTCGTTCACCAGGAGCGAAAGGAGTGCTACAGGCTCCGGACCGGAGTCGGCCTTTCCTTGAGGTTCATCGGCCAGTGCCGGCTCAGGTTCCCAACCTTCAAACGTACCGTCCGGATTCTTGACAAGGCGGATTACAGGATGGATCAGATGAATCGCGGCCACCTGAATCCTTTGAGAAAGAAGCGGGACAAGTTTTAGAACAGCTTTTGCAGATTGGACTTCAACAAGCTTCTCCGGACTCTGATCACTTTTCAGAATGGCAAACCCCTGGAGTTCAAGGGCCATGCCCGACTTCCACCCGAGTGTAATTTTTTCTAACTGCACGGGTTTTTGAATTGCCTTTTCAATCTGGCTCAGGATTTGCGACCGGTATTGATCCGCGTCAAAGGTCGCCAAAAAGACACCTGCCCCGATCACTGCAATCACCAACAATATAAAAAGAACCATAAAAAACTTTTTCATTTCAGTTTCCTTTCAGGCGTTATGCTCGTTCAAGACATTCACCATTTCTTAGGATGTTTTTGATAAGACCATCGGCAAGGAAAGCCGACTTTGTGTAAGCTACGCTGAACGAAAGCGAGAATCAAGAGAAGATGACAATCTTTATACAATGTCCGGGATTTTGAAAGGAAAAAACAAGGTAAAGTTAAAATCGGAAAAAACGGAAAATTTTCTTTTGCAGAGAAATGTTACCGGATATCTCATCTTCCGCGCCTCCACCTAAGACAGCGTAAAGATGGACTTGATTGGCGGCCTTGGCCTGGCGAAGGTAAACCAACACTTGCTCTCCCGCAAAAAGCTCCCGTTGAGAATCCAGGACACTCAGATAACTATCAATACCCATGGAATAACGGGAATTCGCCAGGCGATAAGTCTCCCCGACCGTATCCACCAGCGACTGCTGGGCCGCCACCCGCTCCCCGATCGTTCCGTTCGTCGCCAAAGCATCCGCAACTTCCTTAAAAGCCGTCTGGATCGTTTTTTCATACTGGGTTAAAGCAATCTTTTGGTCAGCCTTACTCACCTTGTAAGCAGACCAGGTGCGGGCATCAAAGATCGGCATAACTAATTGGGGCGCATAAAGCCACGTAGCGGTTCCCGCCTTGAATAAGCCTGAAAGATCCGCGCTCGCGGAACCTAATGTGGTGGTCAGTGAAATTCTGGGGAAAAAAGCGGCCCGGGCCGCGCCAATGTTGGCGTAAGCGCTTTTGAGGCGATGTTCTGCGGCTATAATATCCGGCCGGTTCAAAAGCACCTCAGAAGACATGCCCACAACGATTTCCCGGGTCGGATGGATGTCTGCGAGGTTGACCGGCAAGAGATCTTCTGGAACCGGAGCCCCCGCCAGAAGATCCAATGTATTTCGGCCTTGGGCCACAAGCTCCTTGTAGTGGGCCATGTCGCGTCGAGCGATCTCAACCGGAATTTTAGCGCGATGAAAATCCAGTTGGGTTACGATCCCGAGTTCATACTGTCGCTGAACCAACTTGCAAGCGGCCGTTTGGCTCTCAAGCGTACTCTCCGCCAGAGCAAGGTTCTCGCGCTCAGCCGCCAGCATCAAATACGCACTCGCCACGGACGACACAAGCGAGATTTGCGCACTGCGACGAGCTTGTTCGGTACTTAGGTAATCTTGTAAAGCCTGTTTTTCTAAACTGCGAATCCTTCCGAAAAAATCAATCTCCCAGGCCGCGACCCCGAGATTTACTTCGTACGCCTTGGAAGTCCTCTTAACTCCGGGGCCAACGAAATCGGCGGAAACTTGCTGTTCGCCTCCCCCGCCATCGGCATTAACGACCGGAAGCAATCCCGCCCGCTGAATCCCGTAGAGACCTCGCGCCCTTTCCACATTCAAGGCGGCAAGCCGCAAGTCCCGGTTATTCTGAAGTGCTATTTCGATGACTTTTTGAAGTTTGGGATCGGTGAAGAATTCCTGCCACTTAATCTGCATAACGTTCGAGGAAACATCCGCCGACGTCGGTGATGATGTGTAAGCGGCACCGCTCGGGAACTGCTCCGGAACCGGTGTCTCCGGCCTCGTGTATTTCGGGATCATGGTACAGCCGCTGAGCCCTAGCGCCAAAATCAAGATCCAAGACATCCGTCGATTCATGATGCCTTCTCCGGCATCACTGGCCCCACAGCATTGACCCCGTCGACCTGCAAACGTTTTTTTCCAAAGACACGGGAAATCATCACAAAAAACAGCGGAATAAAAATCAGGTCAATAAAGGTAGCGGATAACATGCCTCCCGTTACGGCCGTACCGATCGCATTCATGGCACCGGCACCTGCCCCCTTGGCAACGGCAAGAGGTAGAGTCCCAAAGAAAAAAGCCAACGAGGTCATAATTACGGGTCGAAACCGGATCTTGACCGCCGACAGAGTTGCCTCAACAAGCCCTTGTCCCTGTTGCATCTGTTCTTTGATAAATTGAATAATCAGGATCGCGTTTTTGGTCGAAAGTCCCATCGTCGTCAGAAACCCGATCTGGAAATAGACATCGTTCGGCAACCCCCGAAGATACGTCGCGACCAACGCGCCAAACACTCCGAGAGGCAACATGAGAAGATTCACAAAAGGGATACTCCAGCTTTCATAAAGCGCCGCCACACACAGAAAAATAACCAAAATAGAAAACATATAGAGAATCGGCCCTTGAGATGTCGCCATCCTTTCCTGATAAGAAAGCCCCGTCCAATCGTAACCAATCCCTCTCGGCAACTTTGAGGATATCTCCTCGAGTGCCTTCATCGCCTCCCCTGAACTATGACGCGCGGCAGGTTCCGCCCAGATGTTCAAGGAAGGAAAACCGTTGAACCGCTCAAGCTGAGGAGATCCAAAAGTCCAGCGGGTCGAGGCAAAGGACGTAAAGGGAGCCATTTTACCGACCGTGTTACGCACATAAAGTTTTTCAAGATCTTTGGGGAGCATGCGATAAGGCGCATCCGCCTGGACGTAAACTCGCTTGACCCGACCAGCCTGGATGAAATCATTGGCGTACGCTCCGCCAAAAGCGGCGGAAATCGTGTTATGGATTGAGTGGATCGGTAGCCCCAGTTCTCCGGCTTTTTCCCAGTCAACATCGATCCGGAATTCCGGCACATCTTCCATCCCGTTCGGCCGGACACTGGCCAACCGCGAGTCCTTCGACGCCATCCCGAGTAGTTGGTTGCGCGCGTTAATCAGGGCCGTATGCCCCAAACCACCACGATCCACTAACTGAAAATCAACCCCTTGAGCGTTGCCCAATTCAATTACCGCGGGGGGAGGGAAAGCAAAGATCATGGCTTTGCGATTCATCGAAAAATGCCGCATGGCCCTCCCTGCTACGGCCTTCACCTTCGCGGCTTTCCCTTTGCGTAATTTCCAATCCTTCAATTTAACAAAAACCATGCCGTTATTTTGTGCCCTCCCGGAAAATCCCACACCCGAAATTGCCATGCAAGATTCCACAATTTCTTTTTCATCTTCCAGAAAATAACGTTGAACTTCTTTTGATACCGTTTTGGTCTGTTCCAGGGTCGAGCCGGTCGGCATGAGAATCTGGGACAACAACATTCCCTGATCTTCATCCGGCAAATACCCGGTCGGCAACCGCATGAAAAGAAATCCGATCAAAGTCACGATTCCGACGTAAATAATCAGAAAACGAAATTTTTTCACGAGCGAATGTTTCACCACGTCCAGATAACGATCCCGGACCCAGAAAAAGTTCCGATCAAACCACAAAAAGAACGGCCGCAAAAACCAGACGGCATTTTCCGCGGGCTCATGCCCCTTGGCCACCGGCTTAAGCAATGAAGCGCAAAGAACGGGCGTCAGGATCAG
>CAYULU010000067.1:0-5151 GCA_964445745.1 uncultured bacterium
TTGGAGAATTCAAAATCCCGAAGGATAATGTCCAATATTAACCTGGGTATCCAGGGGTAATGACGGGGAACAAGGTCTCTGAAAGAAGTAAAAGGGGCTTCGAGGATGATGGCGCGTGCCCGATGTTCCGAAGCCAGGGCTATTGCTGGAAAACTCCCGATCGATTCCCCGTAAAGAATGATTTTCTCCGGAGAACCCTTTTTCTTCCGGGTGAGCCAATTCCAGCCTTCGCGGGCATCCTGAAGGATGTCGTTTTCAGAACTAGGTTTTCCGGTACTTTTCCCGTAGCCTCGATAATCGAGGAGAAAAACCGAATAGCCGCGGTCGACCCAGCCTTTTGCCTTGAAAAGCCGGTCGGAAATATTCCCTGCGTTTCCGTGAAGAAACAATAAGGTCCCTTTGCTTTCCGGAGCCGGGAGAAACCAGTTTTGTAAGGTGGTCGTATGAGAAAGCGGAAGTGTCACAGGCTCATAAGACAGACCGAGATCTTCCGGTATCAGATCGTAGGTCCCCTGCGGAAAAAAGATCATACTTGCAATCCAGGTGCTCAATATCCACCCCCAAAAATTTCTCATCCGAGATCCTCTTTGAGATTTTTACTAGAGGCGGTTTCACAAGTATTTCCAACCCATTGTTTCTCAAGGGGTTGGAAAATGTAAAAGGGACTTATGAAACCGCTTCCAAGCGGTATTATACCCAGTGTTTTCGTCCGGATAAAGCTGTGCTGCCGGGTGTCCTGTGGCATGGAACCAGCGCGTGTTTCAAGGGAGATGGGAGGATGGGATTATTCTCAGAGAAAAATCTCTGGCCAGAGTTTGAGCGGGCATGGTAGCGTATGGAAGATTTTTCGGGGTGGTTAAGAAATTTCAAGGAGGATCATGTTTAAAAGTTTTGCGGCTCGGGTTTCCATCATTTTTTTTCTGACAAGCGCCCTTGTTCTTGGTGTTGTTTTTTCCTTTTTTTATTTTCGAGCATCCAAGCTTCGCGATGACGCCTTCCAAAAACACCTCGAAAATTTTGTCGAGGTTAGTGCTAATTTTATTTCCGGGGAAGACGTTTTGGAGATCCCTTTGGAAGAAGGTTGCGACAAGATTCCGCAAGGCAGGGACCTTATCAAGAAGCTTAAGAATATCAGGGCTGTTGACCCGGATATTTTTGACGTCTATGTGATGGTTCGCGGGTCCGATCGATCTACGTTACGATTTGTCACCAATGCGGACCGGGAGCGGACGCCTGTGGCGTGCGGTGAACTTTATGATATTCGGAATGAACCGCACATGAGGGATGGTTTTTGGGATCCTGTGGCTAACATGACCCCCAACACCGATAAATGGGGGACTTGGGTCTCGGCTTATGCCCCTATCAGGAAAAGGACAGGAGAGACGATCGGGATGGTTGGGGTGGATATCGCACAACAAAAAATCATGGAAATCCGAGCCGAATTTTTTAATTTGTTTTTGCTGTCGATGGGGGCTTGTCTGGCTTTTTCCCTGACAATCGGTTTGCTAAGCTCTTTTTGGCTGACTCGTCCGGTGCGACAGGTGATTAAAGGGATGGAGCGGATAAGAAACGGGGATTTGCAACACTCGCTAGGACATTTTTCTCAAACCGAGTTTGAGAAGATTGCGAACATTTTTAATCAGATGACTGGTTCGCTCCGGCGCATGATTCGGGACCTGGAAATTAGCACGCGGGAAAACGAAAGAGTTCGTCATGAAATTGAGGTTGCAACTGAAATCCAACAGTCGATTTTTCCGGAAAATCCGCCGGAAGTTGAAGGTCTGGAAATTGCCGCCAGCAGTGTTCCCGCAAAGGAAGTTGGGGGGGATTACTTCGATTTTCTCCCGGTTGGGGCAAATGCGGCCACCCGGACCGGGTTTGTAATTGCCGACGCCGCAGGAAAGGGAATTCCGGGAACCCTTTACATGACCCGGTCCCGGAGCGTTTTTAGGGTGGTGTCATCCCAGGGTAATGCGCCCGGTGAGACACTTAGCCGATCCAACTCTTATATTGCTTCGGATTCCTCATCGAAACAGGGAATGTTTATCACAGTTCTTTATATGATTTATGACCCACAAGAAAAACAGATGATTTATTCTAACGCGGGACATTACAACCCACTTTGGTTTAAATCAAACGAGAAAAAATTTATCTCTCTTAAATCAGGAGGCATTCCCGTCGGGATTCTGCCCGGTCAGCAGTTTCCGGAAGAAACCCTTCAGCTGGATTCAGGTGACATTCTTGTGATGTATACCGACGGAGTGATCGAAGCCAGGGCCGAGGACGGCCGAATGTTTGGCTTGGAAAGATTGACCCGGATAATTGAACAGAATAGTTTGCTTGGGGCTCATGAAATTTTTGAGAGGATTCAGGCCGCGATCAAGGTTTTTATCGGTAAGGCCCTTCCGTTTGACGACATGACCCTGATGGTTCTTCGGGTTAAATAGACGATCGCCGAACGTTTCTTCTTTGTTGAGGGTCTCGGATCGGCGGGGACAGTATTTCCCTTTCGATTTTGTGTTTTTCTGTTACAATCCACGCCTTATGCCAGTTCAAAAGCGAAGAAAAAACGTACGGAATATTGCCATCGTGGCGCATGTTGACCACGGAAAAACAACGCTGGTCGACGCACTCCTCAAGCAGTCGGGGGCCTATGATTTCAAGGACGGCGAGATTACGGTCATGGATTCTAACCCGATTGAAAAGGAACGGGGAATCACAATCTTCTCAAAAAACGCCTCGTTCATTTACAAAGACACGATCTTTAATATTGTTGATACGCCCGGCCACGCGGATTTTGGAAGCGAGGTGGAGCGTATTCTCAAGATGGTGGACGGTGTCCTGCTCCTTGTGGATGCTTTTGACGGCCCCATGCCTCAGACGAAATTTGTACTTCGAAAATCCCTGGAACTCCATTTAAAACCCATCCTTGTTGTCAATAAAGTTGACCGTCCCAATTGCCGCCCTCACGAAGTGGTGGATATGACGTTTGATCTTTTTTGTGAACTGAATGCGACGGAGGAACAGCTTGATTTCCCGATCGTGTTTGCTTCGGGGAAAGACGGATGGGCGAAACTGGATCTTGAAGACGCGTCTCAGGATATGAAACCCCTTCTTGATACAATTCTTCACAGGGTGCTTCCGCCGATTGCCGATATTGAGCAACCTTTCCAGATGCTCGTGACCATGCTTGACTATGATAATTATGTGGGAAGGATGGCGATTGGGAGAGTTTCTCACGGCTCGGTTAAGGTGGGTGAACCGCTTGCGCTTGTGAAGCGGGACCATCATGATGTCCTTCAGGGGCGGGTAACGAAAATTCTGAAATATAAAGGGATGAAACGTATTGAGGCAGACTTGGCTGAAGCGGGTGATATTGTTGCGATTGCGGGAATTGAGGAAGTGCATGTGGCTGACACGCTGACACATCCCGATAAGCCGGAGGCCATTCCGGCGGTCAAGATCGATGAGCCAACGATTTCGATGAATTTTGCCTGTAACTCAAGTCCTCTTGCGGGCAAGGACGGGGGCCGGTTTCTGACCTCCAGGCATATTCGGGAGAGGCTTCAGCACGAAGCGATGATGAATGTCGGAATTCGGTTGGAGGATGTGCCGGGAGAAGACCGTGTCAAGGTATCCGGCCGGGGCGAACTCCACCTTTCTATTTTAATAGAAACCATGCGACGCGAAGGGTACGAACTTGAGGTTTCACGGCCGGAGGTTATCGTCAAGGAAGAGGAAGGTGAACTTTTTGAACCTGTCGAGGAGGTTGTCATTGAAGTGGATCCCGGTTATCAGGGTGCCGTCATCGAAGCTCTTGGGGCCCGTAAGGCTGAAATGAAAAACCTCATTACGAGCGCTGTAGGAACCATCCGTATGGAGTTTCTTGTTCCCTCGCGCGGGATCCTTGGTTTTCGGAGCCAACTTCTGATGATGACTCGCGGCACGGGAATTATGTATCAGAATTTTTATGATTATCAGCCGTACAAGGGAGAAATCCCGGATCGGCCATCCGGAGTGCTTATTTCCCAGGTCCCGGGGGAGGCCGTCGCATATGCCTTGTGGGGGTTGCAGGAACGCGGTGAAATTTTTGTGCGGCCGGGGGACAGTCTTTATGAAGGCATGATTGTCGGCGTGAATAACAAAGGGCACGACCTGGTAGTGAATGCCATCCGTGAGAAGAAGCAAACCAACATGCGCTCGTCGGGGGCAGATGAAGCAATCCAATTAATTACTCCTCGGGAAATGACGCTTGAATTCGCACTTGAGTTCATCGAAAAGGATGAACTGGTCGAGATTACGCCAAAAAATATCAGGCTTCGGAAACGTTATTTGAGTGACAACGACCGCCGACGGGCGAGGCGCAACTAACCTCAGCCAATTAAATCCTTCCATCTGGGAAAAAACGATTGACCTGCTAATGGAGTAAACACTACAATCTCCCTTTAAATTAGACAGGGACAGTGGCGTTGTTTGGCGTGGTGGTTGAGTCTGACCGACAGGAAGTTCTTTTCGATTGGTTCTAGTTTAATGTTTGCTAGATTACCTTGGCAGGGAAAAAGTTTAACAAGCCTTTGTGTTTTGAAGGTGTTTTGAAAATCTGGAAGAAGTATCAATTGGAAAAGGGGTTGTGTTATGTCATATGCAGGCAGGAAACGTACGCGTCAGAGCGAGATCGTTCAACGTCAAAAACGGCGCATGAAAATCGCGAAACTGAAGGAAAAAATTGCGTCGGCTAGGACCGAGGGGGATAAGGAAGTTCTTTTGCGCAAGCTCCGGAAAGTGGCGCCTTGCGCGTCTTTAAAATAACCAGAAAGGATGACAAAATGAAAAAATTTATAGTAGCCTTGTTTGTGGTAGCTTTGATGTTAAGTGGCACGAGTGCTTTTGCGGCGGTCGATTGCGCGAAGGATACCCCCATTGACCAGGCAGGTGACTGGTTTGCCACGCTGGGGAAGGATGGAATGGAAAAAAACGCAGTGTTAGCGGAACGCAAAGCGAACCGGGTGGCAGCTTGTGCCAAGCGGGAAGCTGAGAAAGCTGCCAAAAAGGCTCAAAAGGCTGGCAGTGACATGAAAAAGAAAATGGGTTTTTAAGTTCGAAAAATATATGGATGTTAAAAGGCCGGGGTTATTGCCCCGGCCTTTTTTT
>CAYULU010000068.1:0-4384 GCA_964445745.1 uncultured bacterium
TCCCTGGGGCTCATTTGTGAGTTCGTTTGATAAGCGCGCAGGCGAAATCTTTTTCTCTGGATGTCCCGACAGGTACAGACCCGGTTTCGAATCGCTTGGGACGGTTCGGGGATTTCCTGGTTCAAAAGAGTCTGAAATGAGAGCGCGGGCACTTCGATCTGAATATCAATTCTGTCGAGTACCGGTCCCGAGACCTTGGAGCGGTACTTGTGGATTTGCCCCAGTGAGCAGCGGCAGGACTTGTGAGGATCCGATAAATGCCCGCACGGGCACGGGTTCATGGCGGCAACAAGCAGAAATCGTGCCGGATAGGTGACCTGCATTTTCGCGCGGGAAACAGTGATCATGCCATCTTCCAGGGGGCTGCGTAGCGTCTCGAGGGCATCGCGCCTGAACTCAGGAAATTCATCGAGAAAAAGTATGCCGCTGTGGGCAAGTGACATTTCTCCGGGTCTTGGGTCGCTACCTCCTCCGGCGAGCGCCACTGCTGAAGCTGTGTAATGAGGGGAACGGAAAGGTCTTTCCCATATGAGGCCCGGGCGATGAGTCGTGATCCCGGCAGTGCTATGAATTTTAGTGACCTCAAGGGCTTCGTCGGGATCCATGGGCGGAAGAATGCTTGGAATGCGACGGGCCAGCATGGTTTTACCGCTTCCTGGAGGACCGATCAACATGATCATATGTCCTCCGGCGACTGCGATTTCAATGGCGCGCTTGGCGGCGCGCTGACCCTTGACCTCGGAAAAATCGAGGCAAGAGGGCGGGGAGAGTTCCCTTCTGGTTTCCTTCCATGTGACAGGTTTAATTTCCGTTTCCCCGCGCAGAAAGGAGACGGCCTCATTAAGGTTTTTAACCGGATAAGCGACGGTGTTTTTGACAATGGAGGCCTCATCGGAGTTTTCATGAGGTAACACAAAGGATTGCCCCCTAAAACTTGCTGTGACCGCAAGGGTCCCCCGGAAAGGGCGGAGCCGCCCGTCCAGAGCAAGCTCACCGAGAAAAATAAACTCGTTTAACCTCTCGGGCGGAACAATCCCGTGGCCAGCAAGAATTCCAAGTGCAATCGGGAGATCGAACGCGGCGCCTTCTTTTTTAAGTTCAGCGGGTGCCAGGTTGATTGTAATTTTCTCCTGAGAGAGTTGATAGCCGCTGTTTTTAATGGCGGTACGCACCCGTTCCCGTGATTCCTTAATACTTGCATCAGGAAGCCCGACCAGGATAAGCTGGGGGATGCCCCCGCCGATGTCGACTTCAATATCAACCGGGAAGGCGTGAATCCCCAATGCGAAAGCACTTTTAATCCGGATCATGGCAGTTTTCTCCTTTTACTTCTTGAGGCAGGTTCGGGAAAGCTAAACCTTGCTTTTTAAAATACCAAAATCTATAATGAACCCTGTGGAACAAAACCTGGAAGTTTAATAATATTTATTTAAATAATATTATATATTCAAATAAAGCATATCATTAAAGGATTGTCAAGCGATAGTATTCTGATGATGACACCCGATATTTCACATTACGAACCTACCAAGGCGTTTTTTGCCGTTTTTCTCAGCTGGTTTGTCGCCCAAGCGCTGAAAGTAATCCTGGGGGGCACGCGGACGAAGAAGTTTGATTTTCGTTGGCTGTTTGACACCGGGGGCATGCCGAGCGCACATTCGGCGACTGTTTCAAGCCTGGCAACCGTGACGGGTCTTTACTATGGATTCAATACCATCCCCTTCCTGATCACATTGATCGTTTGTCTTATCACCATGTTTGATGCGGCCGGTGTGCGGCGTCATTTTGGCCGTCAGGCTTCAATCCTGAACCAGATGCTGGATGACTTTTATGTCAAAGGGGAAGTTCCCGAAAAAAGAATGAAAGAATTGTTAGGACACACGCCTTTTGAAGTTTTTGCCGGCGCCCTTGTTGGTATCATCGTTGGCGTTCTTTTCTGCGGATAATTCATGAAAAATCAAATTATCATGACCCTGATTATGGCAGGATTTTTTTTAACGGGCGGACTTGCTTTTGCCGAAGATGTGCCGCTGGAGGTGTCGGTTGAGCAACCGACGGAATTTGTAGCTAACAATTCTGAGAGCCCTGAGTTTCCAAGCCAAGAACCCGTCAGTCGGGCTCCTGAAAACTTTCAAGAAGAAACGGTCGAGGCCGTGTCTTTAAGCCAGGAAGAGAAGGCTGTCGCGCTTTTAACTGATCTTGCTCAAATTGCCCTGCAAACCAGCCCGGCACAAATGAAACAGAACCTGGACAAGATCCTTGTCCTAAAAACAGCGGCGGGAATTTTTTCTCATACGATCCAGCCGGGCGACAGCCTTTATGTCCTGGCGAGAAAAAATAATACAACCGTTGATCTCATCCGGAAACTTAATCATCTCGAGACGGACGTGATTTACGCAGGGGACGAAATCAAGATCTTTTCGGGCGATTTTTCGATCCTGGTTGATAAATCCAGTAATCGTCTCACTCTTTTTGCGGATGGTCAGGCGGTCAGGGAATATAAAATTTCTACCGGTAAAAACAATTCAACGCCTGTTGGCGAGTTCAAGATTACGGACAAGCTTGTGAACCCAACCTGGTTTAAATCGGGAGCCATTTACGCACCGGGAAGTTCCGACAACGAGCTCGGCACTCGTTGGCTTGGATTTGATAAACCGGGATATGGAATCCACGGAACAATTGAGGCGGAAAAGATAGGAATGCAGGTTTCTGAAGGTTGCATCCGGATGCTGAATCAGGATGTTGAAGAGATTTACAGCTTAGTTCCTTCGGGTGCCCGTGTTGTAGTTCAAGATTGATCCACGGTTTGTTTTGATTGCGAGAGCGGTGAGCCTTTTTTAAAAAGGGATGTTTTAAGGGGAGCTCCGCGCATTGCTGAAATTTTTCGGGAAGCGAACGAACTCAAAAAGAAGGATTTTATGGCAAAAAAAAATAAAAAAACAAAGACTAAAATAATCGACGACGGGCCGATTCTCCCTGTGGGGAAAACCCAGCTTGGAACCCGTGACATCTTTGACATCTGCCTTCCGTTTGAGCGTTCGGTTGTGGATATGGAAAAAAAGATTAACGAACTCAAAAAAATCAGTCAGAACGGCGTCGATCTTTCCGAGGAAATTAAAAGCGCGGAAAAGAAACTGAAAGATG
This sequence comes from uncultured bacterium, assembly GCA_964445745.1. GTDB lineage: Bacteria > Omnitrophota > Omnitrophia > Omnitrophales > Aquincolibacteriaceae > UBA1443. The sequence continues at coordinate 3,145 of CAYULU010000068.1, forward strand.
CAATCGGAGAGGTTTTTGACAATCTCACTCCGTGGCAACGGGTCCAGGTGGCTCGCCATCCCCTCCGTCCGTATACATTGGATTACATTAATTATCTCACTACGGATTTTGTGGAGCTCCATGGGGACCGCCGCTATAGCGATGATCGGGCTATCATTGCTGGATTTGCAAAATGGGGAGGCAAGGAGCCGATTTGTGTGATCGGGCATCAGAAGGGGCGCGACACTAAGGAAAATCTGAAGCGCAGTTTCGGTAGCGCACACCCTGAAGGATACCGAAAAGCGATGCGAATCATGCGGCTTGCAGAGCGGCATCATATCCCTGTACTTTGCTTTATCGATACGCCGGGCGCTTATCCCGGGATTGGCGCCGAAGAGCGTGGCCAGGCTGAGGCTATTGCGTACAATTTACGCGAGATGGGTGATCTAAGGATCCCCGTCATTTGTATTGTTATCGGCGAGGGAGGGAGCGGTGGCGCTCTTGGTATAGGAGTAGGGGATCGGGTTTACGTTCTTGAAAATGCCTATTACTCAGTGATATCGCCGGAAGGTTGTGCGGCCATTCTCTGGAAGGAACCGACTCGCGCGCCCGACGCTGCGACTGCGCTCAAGCTGACAGGCCCGGATCTTCTTGGGCTTGGCGTGATCGATGGTGTCATTGAAGAACCACTCGGAGGCGCTCACCGCGACTTTGAACACACAGCCGAGAATATCCGGTTGACCGTTGATAAGGCTCTTGCCGAACTGAAAGAAATTCCGAGAAAAGACCTCCCCGAAGAACGTTATCAAAAGTATCGAAAAATGGGTGTTTTCACCAGTAAGTAAAATGCTGAGGTTTCCCTTCTTGCTGGGTTCTGCCAGCCTATGACCCAGGGTTTAAACGGGGCACGATAATCTGCTCAGGAAAGTTTTTAAAATTAAGCGACCCCTCCCGCCTTCAACCCAATATCTCCAGTTTCATTAGTCAAGTCTCTATGGCTCAGGTAAAAAAGATTCGGGAGAGCCAAGATCGCTTCTTTTCTTTTTGACGGGGAAGAGGGTATTGCTTCTTTAAAACGGTGATTTTTTTTAAAAGTTTTTTATCCCGTACCGTTTTTTTTAATCTTTGTTCCGGGATTCCCATTAGTGCAACCTCGTGGATCTGGCGAGTGTGTTTCGGATAGCGTTTGATGAGCTTAAAGGTCGGAACACCCTGCTTGAATTTCAAGTCAATCAACTCTTCGTAGATGGTCATAACCTTT
>CAYULU010000069.1:0-4184 GCA_964445745.1 uncultured bacterium
AAAAATTGTTAAGTGAAGTCGGCAATTACACGGCAGCGTCCAAACTTTCGCTTCTGATCCCTTACCTGCTCAAAGTAATCCAAGGAAAACCAGAGCTCCAAGAAGCCCCGCTTTCAGCGGCAGAAGCCACTGCTTTTCTCAAAAAAACGCTTCTGACCATCTTGGATTACATCGGGAAATACCCCGAATACGGCGGGTTTCTTCCCTGGGTCGACATCCGCCCCAACGCCACCATCGCGCCCGCATCAACCAAACTCCCGTCTCTCGACAACGGGCAAATGACCTGGGCGTTAGCGGCTACAGTGGCCGGACTTGAAGACTCGCCCAGGAAAGACCTGCAAGAGATCGCTTCTCTTGCCAGCACCATCCTGAGTTATCAAAATTACCGGAAATTTTACGACCCTGAAAAAAAGCTTCTCCACGGTACCATCCAGTACGATCCGCTGACTCAGGTATGGTCTGGGGATAAAACTTACTACTTGAACGACATGTTTGAGGGTACCATGGCAGTACTTTGGGGTGTCTTAAACGGACAAATTCCCGAAGAGGCGTGGGACAATCTGGCCATTCCTACGACGGAATACATGACGGCTTCCCGGGAAAAAATCACGACCCTGGCCGGATTTCGAGCCTCGTTTCAAGAACATTGGGCATTGGCCTATCTTCCTTTCATGGATTCGGCGCTGGGACCGCTTTATCAAAATTACCTTTATGTACAAGCGGATCATGCGCGGCGAAACCAACTCCCGGGATTTTTAAGTACGGCCTACGACCCCAACGGGGTTTACCGCCAGATGGGAATTCCCGCCATTGCCTACAGCCCTGTGGATCGAAGTGACGTCGGAGTTTTTTTTGCAACCGCCATGGGAATGCTGATTTCTCCTGTGATCGGCGCATCCTGGCTTTCTGAATTTTATCAATTCAGTGATTTTGTCACTCCCTACGGAGCGTTGGAATCGGTCGGCCGTAACGGTTATGCCGACATCTTTACGGCCGACGCCAAGGGAATGACCCTTCTTGCGGCAAGCGGAGGTGTGGTAGAAGAATCAATTAAGTATATACAAGAGCGGCCTGTCCCCAAGGGGCGGGTTTCCATGTACGTTAAAATGATCGAACTCTTGCATGCCAAGTTTAAGCAGATGCTCGTGGAACGAAATCATGAACCGGTTTACTTTCCAACCCAACCTTATCCTGCTCCGACGGAAAATACTTTCGAAGTCAAGATCCTCCCTTTGCCGGATCCCGGACCTGTTTATAACATCTCGGATCATCTGCAAAGCGGACACCTCCACGGGAAAAATGTGCGATCCGTGGGATTACCCACTCTTGAACAGGACGTCACACCGGGCAAACCTTTCGCCTTCGAATATGAAATCCCGGCCTATTTCGAATATTTCGATCAGTGGGCCTTCCGAGGGACCTATATTGATCAAGCCGTCCGCATTTCCGACATGCGCTACTTGAGCGTCACGATCCCCACTGATTCCGATCCTGCCAGTTTTGAAATCGAGCTGAAAAGCGACGGCATCACCCTGGCCGCTGCCGTAATCGATACCACAAAACCCGGAATTCTTTCGGAAGACGGGCAATATAAAACTCTGGTCCACACCCTGGACCCCATCCCTGAGTCGGATTACAAACCGTTCAATTACATCGGGGTCGCTCTCCATGACCCGCGCTATCTGCTGTCAAAATACGGGACCCATGACCGGAAGGGGACTATTCATCTTCAAAACATTTCCCTTTCAAAATCAGAAATTTTCTCCGGCGCAGCGGCTGTGGCTCAACAGGGGCCAGCAGAATTTGAAATTTTCAGATTTTGGCGTCCCACACATGGGGGCCTTCCTTTTTATAAAAATGAATCGAAATCATTGGTTCATTTTGCGGGAGGCAAAGGTTGGAGAGGCGGATACATCCCTTACACCAATCTTTCAAAGTTCAATTATCTTTATCTCCGTGTTCGAAATACTGAGGAAGGATGCAATTGCTTCTACATGGAGTTAAAACACGAGGGAGATCAATTAATTCACCAATTCAAAATTCCCATTCACATTCCACCCGACCGGAAATGGCACATTTTTGAAATTGCGATCCCTGAAGGCATTCAGAAAACGTTTAACTACTTTGCCCTATCCGACCCCTACGCCCCGTTTGACCTTGGAGCTATCCTGCTCAGTCAAATACCGGTTGCCATCCCTTCCATCGAATCGATCGCACTACCTGAGGCCGGGAAAAAACCGCTGGAATGCGCCTACCGTCCTTGTGTGAATAACGAGGCATGACCGGTTTCGAAACAAGCTACACACCCTCAAGCTGAATGCCACCGAAAAAGGTCCCCGGCAAAACTTCTTTCATCCAGATGACTTTTCCACTTCGCTCCAAAGACACAGGCCGGCCGTAAAGTTCTATTTCAAAATCATAAATATCATTAACCGGAATATTCCGATCCGATTCAAACCCAATCCCGTTCATTGAAAAATCCATGCATTTCACTTCATAGTAAAAAGCACTTTCGCGGCTCCGCATACGAACAATCCCGAGAACAGGTTCGCGAAGATACCGCCGTTTTTCCTGGCCTTGTTTGGGAAGAAGGGAGTCAAGTAACTGGCGGAAAAACACATAAGCCTTAACCTCTTCCTGGGCCACTCCCTGCAGGATGGAATAAATCAACACCGCAAAAGAACCGTGCCGGATCTCATCGCGAAAAACATCTTCAAGCGGGTTTTTAATCTGCGGATCCTTGACAGCGTTGATAATTTCCTGGATTTTATGGACCGTGGCCCTTTCCTGAGCCAGAACTTTTTGAAAATAAGCGACGGATTCTTCTTTAGAACTCATTTTTCTCAGCTCCCTGAACTTTGGCAAGAAGCATCTCCAGAATTCCCTTGTGGCTACGGGTATCCTCGGCCAGAGCCGCAAGCGCCTTTTTAACACGCTCTCTGTCTTCGAGCGCAAAGACCTGAAAAAAAGCGGGGGCTTCAAGCTTTTGAGCATAAAGCGCGGCCGCATCCGTTTCGAGCTTAATGCAATCCTCAAGAAGTTTTTTAAGTCTGGATTTGTCAATCATAGTGAAATACTACCATCAACCCTCAGGGGCGTAAAGGGCACGGGAATCTCAACACAGAAAACCCGTGCCCCGCGACTTGCGGGACACGGGTTTCTGAAAAACTGACATTTTTTAAATTGAAACAGCCTGGCTCGGGACTTCATCGCCTTTTTCAGAAAAATCCCCTCCGGCTTTCTTCGGGCACTTCTTCCACTTCCACTGTTTCTTTTCCATCTTTTTTTGGTGATGTTCCTGGAATTTGGCAAACTGTTCCGGCGTGAGGATTTCTTTCATTGCCAAAATTCCTTCCGTTCGACGGACAAACTCCTGCCCCTTAAGAGCGTTAATCTCCGTCACGATAGAATCCACCTTGACCTTGTCCACATCAGGTTTTGAAATCTCTTCGTGGAGCGCCTGCATTTTGACTTTCAATGCCTCACGGCTTGTTTTCCCCTTTTCTTTTTCAGCATTACGACGAGCCTTCAGCTGGTCTTGTTGCTCCTGGGTCAGCCCAAGATCCTTGAACATGCGTTCCGGGCCACCGTTCTTTTTAAAATCGAAACGCCCCGTTTTCCCTTGCTTGCCCTCACCCGCTCCGTTGTAGCCATAGGCAAGAGGTGCGGCCGTCATCAAGCTCACGACCGCCAAAAAGACTGTTGGTTTTACAATCCATTTTTTATTCATCTTTGCATCCTCCTTTTTGACAAGTTAGACCCCACAAAGTCCCGAAAAGTTCCCTTCAAGCCCAATCAAAAAAATCCGTCTCAAAAATCAGAGTTTCACCGTCCGAGCTCAACTGCTCAGAGTCTCCACTCCCAAGGATAGCCATCATCTCCATTTGCTCCGACAAATACTCGGAAACTTCCAGGTCAATCGGCGCCGACATTCTAACCGGGAAATGGATCATAACCCCAATCATGACAATCAGAGAAAACGCAAAAGCAGTTTTTAGGACCGGAGCCGGCTTAAGGAACACGGCTACAAAATCCAGCATGCCTTGAACCCCGCGTACTTCCCCTTGCGTTTGTGAAATCCTTTGGTCGATATTTTCCCAAACACGGGTATCCGGTTTCCTCCCGATCCCTTGCGCAGGTTGCGGAAGAGTTGCAAACCGAGTCACTTCTTCAAAAAATTTGCG
>CAYULU010000070.1:0-4162 GCA_964445745.1 uncultured bacterium
CAGAGACGAACGTCAACACTTGCTTCTCGTTCCACAGGTCTTCGAGGCAGCGTTGTGCGACGACGCGTGCGTCGTCGACGAGCTCGCGAAGTTCGTCACGCTTGGCAGCGTTTCCGAACTTCAAGCTGAGCGTCGTTGACCGAGTGACGAGCGGCATTGTACCAATACTTATAGAGCGAGACAGAACAATTGACCAAGAATTAGAACGGAAGGCAATTAAAGTTGAGTCATGTCAAGATACCAGCGTCCAGGCGCCCATCCCTGTTCCTCCAGAGACTCTCTGATTATTCTTCTCAAATGAGACAAACGGATTCTCATTTGAGATAACTATCGTCGTAGGAGAGAAATGTGATAGTCGCGTGGGTCATCGTAGCAGTAATTGTTGCGCTTGTCTTCGGGTCTACAGTTCGTGGGAATTTCTAACTCTTCTTCTTGGAAGTGCAATTCATCAACGCTGCAGCAGTGCAGTTGTCGCCAGTCTCGACGAGCTCGAACTCCACTACCTCCCAGAAAGGACTTGGGAAACCGAGTTTCGCACCCCAGTCTGACTTGAACATCGATAAATGAGACTTGCATTTTCCCAATGTAGTCCATATCTTGCCGTTCTTCGACCAAGTAGGATAACTCCCACCGCTAGAAAACAGCCCAGTCTTCAAGTCCCTGATCTTGTATACTTTCAAGTTGCGCCTCCAAACTTCTTGAGCGCTTTTGACCACCGCCTCGACCACCAGCGCATTCGAGAGACGACAGACGGTCCGACAGCACAGAAGTCACCAGTGAACGTGACTTGTTGACCGCCCTTTCCCTTGTTCTCGAAGTGCTCGACTGTCCTGTCGAACTCTTCCTTGATGATTGTCAGCTCCCACGCGAGAGCGTCTCTCTCGCACATCGGGCAACTGCAGTCGTTGTCACACCCGACTGTCATGTGTTTGTCGCACGTCTTCATTTTGAACGAAGTCTCCTTCTCTACCACTCGTACTCAACGTACCACACTGTCTACCGATTTTCTTGTACAGCTCCTTCGTCTCATACGTGTCACACATGAAAGAAGACATCAACAAAATCTTCGCGGGCATGACGTGCCAGAATCTCTTGAACAAACTCTTTATCGAGTAGACGTTGACGTCATTTCCGAACCTCTTCAGCTTTCCGCTCTTCGAGAGCTCGACAGCAGACATGATGACGTCAAAGAGCTTCTCGTGGTCGCCCTTCCTGAAGTCGACGTATTTGTGGTCGTGGAACCACTTCGACGCTCGCCACAAGAGGTTCTGCTTGTCAGTTCTGTCGATGCCTAACAGACGTCGTTCTTCGAGGTCAGCCCAGTCGTCTGTCCAGTGGAGACCAGCAGAATCGAAGTAGACTCTCGGGTTGGCGAGGTCGAACTGTCCGAGCACGTCAGCCGGCTGTCCCGTGAACGACGTGATGACCTGCAAGATGTTTGCGTTTGTTGTAGAACCCACGATCACTTCTGTCGCGTACTTCGCGAGGCTCGGGATCATGTCGATCGTCACGACTTCGTTCTCGATCTTCTGAAGTGCTGAGTTCGCTGAGTCGACGCCCGGAAAGAACACGTCGACGTCTGTGACACCGATCTTCCAGAATCGAATAGCTTTCTGAGACTGAGTGTTCTTCAGCTCGTCTGCGCTGGACTTGACGTACGCACCGCGTCGGATCAAAGTCTTTACACGCAAGTTGTTCAAGAGCCACAGTTCGTTCATCTGACAATTCTTGTCGAAGATCTTCAGCGTCCCGTCGCGTGTCAAGATAGCACGTGCGAGCTCCGTAGCGAACCCACCAGACACGTACCCGCCAGTGTCTCGACAGAACTCAAGTGAACTGATACACTCTTTAGTGAGAACATGTTCGCACCTGATGTAGTCGATCCAGTCGATCCCTGTCAAGTTCCAACATTCTTTCATTTTTAACTCTCAAACCGAGACGATCACGTCTTCGTTCAAAAATGTACAGTAACCGCGTTCTGTGACTCTCAACGCGTATGTTCTGCCCTCGTTCGACACTACGACGATAGTAGGCTGTGTCCACGACTTGTCGTAACTGTCGATCTGATGTCTCAGATTCTTTTCCGCGTAAAGATCTACTCTGTCTTTGAGGGCTTTCATGAGCGCATTCTTGTACACAAAGTACCGTCTGAATGCGACGTCAGATTTTCTCATCAGACTACCGATCTCTCTACCTCCTTCATCAAGAGAGACAAAGACGAACTCTTCTGCTTGAGTCCCGTCCTTCATGACGTTTTTCAGGTAACTGACTGAATCCTCAGTCCTATACGAGCCGTCCGTCACTTTAATGCATTTCTCATGATTGATCATGATGATCTTCGTGTGTGTCGTCTTCCCGCCCACGTTCATGATCTTGACTAACATTTGCTCCCATAGAGAACGTTGCGTCTCGTGAAGCTCGTGAGTTCGCTTCTCAACAGCGCGCCAGTCTAAGATCTTCTTTGGATCTACGCCGACGTTTCTTTGGTTGTATCCTTCGAATGTCTTCACGTAAGAACATTTTCGTGGTAGTGGCGTGCCGTCGACATATCTAAATGGCACCTCGTACGTCGGAACGTAGTCGTCAATGTTGATGTACTTCATTTCAGACCACCCGCCTCGACGAATCGGCAGTTGAAGAGTTCCTTGACGATCGTCAATGTTGATGTACTTCATTTCAGACCACCCGCTTAAGGTGTGAAGAGTCTGCGTTGAACAACACCCTGTTGACGTAGAACTTCACAGGGAAAAGAACTTCGACGAAGTCGGCGTGTTTGTTCAGTTCAATTTCGTGACGTACGTCGATCTCGTTATTGACTCTCGGATCGAGAACGTTCGACCCTCTGACTGTGTCACCCACGATGATCGACAACCCACAAGACAGATACGGCGAGCGCGCTGGTGCATCCTTGTTGTCTGAGTGTCGATACCAGAGTGGAACAGCAGACGGTTTTGGCACCGCAGACATCTCTCTAGTCACTCTCCACAGAGAACCTCGCAGGACATTCTTCATCGTGAAGAGACACTAACACAGCAATTCGGCTATTTGCACTGCCAGAAGCGGCACATCGCGTCTTTTAGTCGCAGGTCGATCATCTTCTGTGATTTGTCCTGGTCCTGATGAGTGTTGTACTTCGAAATGATCCGCACGGCCCAAGTCCTCAGACGACTCGCTGTCTTCAAGTCATTCTCGACGACCCAACACCAATCTTTCTCAGAATCAGATTTTGTCATGTTCCAAAGTTCTTCAGATACTCTCTCTACAGCGTCAATGTGTGCAAGACTCATGTTCGTCCTCCACGTGTGGTTTACAACCCTGGTTTGCTCGATTCCAATGCTGCCCTCACTTCTGCTCGTAGTAGTCGTGCTCATCTGCAGAGATCGACACCTGGGGTTTGTAGTAGTCGAAACTGACGCCGTCGCCGATAGACCCTTTGTGCAAGACGTTCGAGACGTACTTCTGCACAGTGTCTGGTGTCTGGTCGTCGCTCACCCACACGTCGAACTGAACTGTAGCTTTCTTCATCCTCTTCTCCTCACTTGTCTGATGTCCAGAACTTCCTGTTCTGTTCGCTAAAGTCCCATCCAGGCCCCGGTGCCGCGTACACAGAGATGTCTGTGTTACCTGTAGGTCGTCTCTTCTCTCCGATGTCTGGGATCGTCGGGACAGGATCGCGGACACCCCCGAAAGCATACTTTGCGTTCAGCCAAGCCACGATCCTCGTCCTCACGTCTGGTGGAAGTTTGTCGAGGATCTCGCAGACCTTGCTCATGACTTCTAGTTCTGACGTAGTCTCGTCTGCATCGAACTCGTCGATTTGCGTCATCACACTGTCTATGATCTCTTTCTCTCTCATGAGAAACCTCGGTGCCTAATATATCAACTCATGACTCAAAAAGTCAAGACACGTCGTCACTTCGTCGGAGGAGGTGGGCTCGGCTGCGGAAGAGGACACGTCGGGTGGACGTAGACGAGGTTCACCTCCACGATTCCCGTGCAAGGGTCTCTCCGCGGAGTCCTCAAGCCACTGTCGTGCTCAACGTAACAAGAATTCGAAGAAAATCCGATGAGAGAAAGGACAACGAGTTTTCGAAGATTTTTCAAGGTGTCACCTCTTGATGACGATGTTCATTGTAGAGCCTAAACAGACGTAGTATTCTTG
>CAYULU010000071.1:0-3273 GCA_964445745.1 uncultured bacterium
TATACAACCGGATATTTTAAGGTGATAGCATATCGGCTCGATTAACAACACGTAGCTATCGCCCGCCAGGGTGGGATGAACAGGTTGTGGGGTTTCAAAGGGAGTCTGTAGAAGCGGTTTCATAAGTCCCTTTTGCATTTTTCAACCCCTTGAGAAACAACGGGTTGAAAATACTTGTGAAACCGCCTCTAGTTATTTCAAGGGAAGGAATTATTCGAATGTATTACTGCCTGAATGGAAAAATTGTTGAAAAGACGCCCGCTGTAGCGATTCTGGACGTGAATGGAATTGGCTACGAGGTCCGGATTTCCGTGAACACATTTTCGGCGCTCCCGGATCTTGGACAGAGTACCAAACTTTTGACGCATTTTGTGGTGCGCGAGGATGCACAGCTTCTGTACGGCTTTGCGACCGAGGAGGAACGGGACCTTTTCAGGCTTCTGCTTTCCGTTTCCGGGATTGGCCCCAAGATGGCTTTGACGCTCCTTTCCGGGATGACGATTCCCGAATTGAAAACAGCGATTCTGGACGGTTCGCTCGCGGCGCTTTCCTCGATTACCGGGATTGGAAGAAAAACAGCGGAGCGTGTGATCGTGGAATTGAAGGACAAGCTGACGCGTGGGGCCGGAAAGGATTCAAAAGACATCATCCACGACATGAACGTTTCAGACGCGACGGTCGAGGATGCCATCCAGGCGCTGGTGGCGCTTGGCTATACGAAAATGAAGGCGAAAGAGGTCACACAGAAAGTGTTGAAAGACGGGCTTGGGAAGAAGTTAAGCGTTGAAGATATGATTCGCAAAGCACTCAAGCACGTTTAAAATATGACACCAGACGCGACGGATGACGCAACAGACTGTTTCCCTTGGCTTTTTGCGTAAGGAATTTTATGGCAGACGACAAATTGATGAATGAGGAATTTAAACCTGAAGAACTCGACATTGAGGTGACGCTTCGCCCGGCGACGCTGGATGATTTTATCGGGCAAAGTCAGGTTAAGGAAAACCTCAAGGTTTTTATCGATGCCGCGATCGGGCGCCGGGAATCACTCGATCACATCCTCCTCTTTGGCCCCCCCGGTCTCGGGAAGACCACCCTGGCCAATATTATTGCAAAAAAAATGGAAGCGACCCTTCATCAGGTTTCGGGCCCCGTCCTTGAACGTGCCGGTGACCTTGCCGGGATTTTGACCAATCTTGAGAAGGGGGATGTGCTTTTTATCGATGAAATCCATCGAATCCCGCATGTGGTGGAGGAATATCTTTACTCGGCCATGGAAGACTTTGCAATCGAGATCATGATCGATAAGGGACCGCATGCGCGCTCCGTGAAAATGCAAATCCCGCATTTTACTCTTATCGGGGCCACCACGCGTAGCGGGCTTTTGACGGCCCCGCTTCGGTCGCGTTTCGGGATTGTTGAACGCCTGAATTACTATGATGACGAGGCGCTTACGACGATCGTAAAGCGTTCCGCCAAAATTCTGGAGATTGAAATTGACCACGCGGGGGCCCAGGAGATTGCCGGGCGCGCGCGCGGAACCCCCCGGATTGCCAACCGGTTGCTCCGGCGTGTCCGGGATTATGCCCAGGTCAAGGCGGGAGGAAGGATCACGCCCGGGGTGGCAGATCAAGGCCTGAAAATGCTTGGGGTTGACAAGGAAGGCCTTGATCCGATGGACAAGCGAATTCTCGAATATATCCTGAAAGATTGCCAGGGGGGGCCGGTCGGAGTAAACAGTCTTGCGGTTGGAGTTGGTGAGGATTCTGAAACGATCGAGGAGATTTACGAACCCTACCTGATCCAGCGAGGTTTTTTGAAAAGGACGGCGTCAGGACGAATGGCGACGGAGCGTGCATACCAGCATTTTCAGATGACACCGCCGGCCACGGGCCAACAGCTTTTTTAGATCATTTTTTTAGCAATGTTCAGTTCAACCAACCAAGGAGAAGGAGGAAGTCAATGAAAAAACTATTCATCATAGGTTTGACGGCTTTGTTGATCCCCGGGATTTTGACCGGATGTTCCAAGGCTGAACAGGCGGAGCCATTGCCGGTCGTTGAAGATCAGGTCGGTACCGTATTACCGGCGGATCTGGAAGAGACCGTTGATGAGGCCCGGATGATTGCCGAAGAGCTCGAGACCGAATCAGAAGAAATCGTAGAGGTCCTTGAAACGCAAGTTGAGGAAGCCGAGGCACAACTCGGAGAACTTACCGCCTTATCAGAAAAGCTCGAGGCTGAATCGCAGGAAACCCTGGCAGTTTTAAAAGAAAAAATGAACCAGGTTACTGAGATGGAGCCGGAAGAATTGATTGAAGAAGTGGATATGGATGTTGTGGAAGAGGCTGTGGCAGATCTGGAAGAAGAAGTCGCCCAGGTTTCTGATGCTGAGGTAGAGGAAGTGCTTGAAGAAGTGGATATGGATGTTGCGGAAGAGGCTGTGGCAGATCTGGAAGAAGAAGTTATCCAGGTTTCTGATGCCGAGGTAGAGGAAGTGCTTGAAGATATCGACATGGATGCGATCGAAGAAAATCTCAAGAAACTTCTTGCGGCTGAGGAAGCCGAAGAAATGAATCTGGAAGAAACCGGGAGTCTCATCGAGGAAGAATCGGACAATCTCGTGACCGGTTCTGAGCCGACGGACTTGGGCGCTGAGACAGAAGAAGTTAGCGGAACGGCTGTAACAGAAGATTCAGAGACCCCAATTTCCTAAAAGGACAGATCGCCGCTGGAATCTCCTCTCCAGCGGCGATCTAGCCCCAGACATTTGTTGCGCCGGGGAATAGGAACAAAATGGGACCTTGAAGCCTTTATCAATTTTGGGAGTTTAACCCGGTCGACATCAGCTTTCTCGAGGATACAGTTAAGGTTTTCCCAAAATGAAGTTGCCATAACACCTGCAAATCTAGAGGCAGGAACGGCACAGGAAGATCGATTTTTTTTTGTTTGCTTTTCGGGATCGATAAAGTTGGAAGGTGTCAATGGACTTGGCAAGATTCCCTAAGGGGATTTTTTATTTTGGGTAGATGGTTAACCGTCTAAAACTCCGGATCCAATATGAAGATTGGCGTACTTACCTTACCTCTGAGTGATAATTATGGCGGACTTTTGCAAACTTTTGCATTACAGAAGATTTTGCGATCACTAGGCCACGATTCAATGGTAATCGATCGGTGCCGTAAACGTTTGTCCAGCATCAGAAAGTTTGCCTCAATCGCCAAAAGCAAGATATTAGGACGAAGCATTTACCCTAAGCTACTTTTGAGTGAAT
>CAYULU010000072.1:0-3247 GCA_964445745.1 uncultured bacterium
CATCCCCATCATCGAAAGCCTTCACGAACTCAATTTTTCCCGCGCTCAATCTATGGCCGCAGAAGAGCTCGCCCGGATCGCCCAAAAAATCCGTACTCATCTTTAACGGTTCTTTTGGATCATCAGAAAAATTTCAGTAAGTCCCGATCACGTCTTCGCGGATATATTCAGTATTGGGATCGTCCACGGTCGGCATGACAAAACCGATTACGCCGGCGTGAGGGCCGCCGTAAGCACCGATATCGTTCCGGATGGTGCCCTTCGCGGGAGGCAGTGCCGGTGTGCTGTTGGGATCCGGCACAGGATAGGTTAGCTTGTCGTAAGGGTCGTAAAATTCAGCGTCAGGTTTCCCCGTGTCAATAGCGGGAGAACCGCTGGCGAGTCCAAAGCCACCACTTCCCGGATCTACAAACTTCGGGTCATTGGAAATGATATTATTGCTCAAAGAAGAATTCAAATACTTCCCCGATCTTTCCCATTCCTTCTGCGTGACATTGTTCTCTATCGTCACATTCAAAAGGTTGGCCGGGCAGATGCTACCTTCAGACTGACCCTGAATAATGTTATTAATAATTTTGCTATCCATTAATTTACCAGCCGTACGGAATTCAGGGACTTTTTTATCGTTATAAATGACATTATTTCCTAAAACCGCTAACCGCAAAGAGTTGACTATCCCGATACTCCCGGGACAATTAGTGAATATATTATTTTGTATCGGCATTGGGACCGAAATACCATTTTGTATGTTATATACACATATTGCCGCCCCCCCTATATCGCTAGTTTCCATGGCACTGATAAATACGCCATTCTTGCCTAGTTGACCATACCCGTTGAAATAATTTCTCAACACCACCGTAGGTTGATACCATATAGGAATTGCGGCGTTGGGTGACATCCCACCATCCAAATCATCACCATAAAAACTATTATTTGTAATCTCAGGAATGAACCTGCTATTTAGGTGTCCTTTAATGCTAACTCCGCTGAGTCCGCTACAAAAATTATTATAAATCCTAACCCTAAGGTCCTTGAGATTAAGGGGTCCACCCCCCGTGCTTCTACCTTCAAAACTGACAAATCCAGAACGCGCCGCAACACCAAAAGCCATATTGTTCTGGATGATGCAGTCACCCGTGTACATTTGCACTATACGTATTACTCGCTGGGAACCTTTGTTATCCGGTTTTAGAAATAAATTATTACTTACATTAAGAGTCAAATCTTCTTGAAGAGAATCGTCTGGTCGGGTCACGTATATTGCGTGTTGCCCAGTGGTATTCTGACTAACGGCGCTACCGCTAAAAGTTTCAAATTTATTATTAGCAACGAGGAGTTTACGCCTCTCCCCACTCCCCCCAAACTGGGTTATCCAAGGCCCATTCTGCGTCCATTTTGCCGAGAGGCCAGGTATGGAAGACATGGATGGGAGATTACTAAAACTATTATTAAAAATAAAAGTTTCAGTTGCCTTAGAAATCGAAATCTGCCCAGGGTTATTAATAAAACCAGAACTTAAAAACCGATTATTATTGATTTGAATCCGTCCATTCACATACAAATCAAGTATTCCGTGACTTGCCAATGGATCCGGCTTTCCCTCCAAAACATTACCAGCTATTACTACTCTTGAGTTTTCCGCAAGCATTGTTATCGCTATTTCGTTTTGACCTACGTCAGGATAATTAGTGAGGCCTTCGTCAAAATGCTTGTTGTTAATGATTTTCACAGTTGTGTTTTTTTGACTATATCTTAAGTTTACACCTCCTGCGAGTAAGGAGGAGCGTGGTATCCACGTAAACCCATCAATTACGAGTTCGCTATTCGCCGGCAGAGGAGTTGAGATTAACGTTGTAAATCCCAACTTGAGTATCGTCTCATAATCTTCATGGATTTGACCCGGATTATCGGGATCTGCGTAGTGGCGGTTCCAGTCAGCGCTGTCATATCCACCCTCAAAAGTTAATGATTTTGTTAAATTGAGCTTATGTGGAAAACCAGCATACGGGGTCTTGTCGTTACTCGAGACTTGCACGACATCACCATGCACCGTAGTGGCGGCATCGATCGCCTCCTGGATGGTGTCATAGGAACCTTTGACTGTTGTGACATTACCGCTTGAATCTCTTGTAACAACTCGCACCGGTTTATAACTTCCGTGAAAAATACGGCAAAAGGCCGCGGTCTGGAACAGGGCGTCACGACGGGCGATGCCCTGCGGGTCTTCGGCTTCGAGGCGAACCCGCGCCATCTGGAAACGCTCACCACCCTCGGGAAATCCTGTGAGCTGAAAACCTGTCACCGATGGAAGGACTATTTCAGGAGAAGGGAGAGGGCTTGCAGACAAATCAGGCTGATAGCAAAGATTGCCGCCTGGGTCACGATAATAACGGGAACTGATGTACTCCTCGCCAACTTTTCTGGAAAGAGTAAGGGTGTTATTCCCCGCGTCAATCTCAAGATAATTTGCGTGCTGGATGGCGCTGACAATCCGATCCAGGGCCAAGTGAGTATTCAAAAAAAGGATGGCCTGGTTCATCCCCATATTCACCAACCCCTGAAAATTGAAACGAACCGTGACCGTCATCAGCAAAACGCCACTCAGTAACGTCAGCGCCACGATCAACTCAACAAGACTTAAACCTCCCTGCCATGCCTTTCGTTTCATCCCTGGAACCTCATTCCCTGCTTTAAATAATAGCACAACCCGGCGATTTTAGCTTAAACACGCAAATTCCTCTCCTGGCAAACTACTCACAAAAAACGCTCCTGACATTCTGTCTGCGCCCCTGAAGACGACGAAGCTAACAGAGATCCTTCACGCCACGGCCCACCGTTCAGGATGACCGGCTTTTTCAGTAGAAGCGGTTTCATAAGTCCCTTTTGCATTTTTCAACCCCTTGAGAACAACGGGTTGGAAATACTTGTGAAACCGCCTCTAGCCTGACAAGCATTACATCCCTCATGCCTCGAGCACTCTCTTTACCAAATTGACGACAATATCCAAAACAGCTGAACGAGTTTTTGAAAATCCTTTGCCCTACACCAGCCCAACCGGAAAAACTTCACTAAGTCCCGATCACGTCTTCGCGGATGAGTCGGGCGAGAATGTCCCGATCATTCGGAAGGAACTGAAGATTGGCAAGTTCCGGGGCACCGACCCAACGAGCGTCCTGACAGTCAAGGCAACACGGCTCCCCGCTTACCCATTGACAGAGATAGAAAAAAAGCCGGATCGTTCTCT
>CAYULU010000073.1:0-3198 GCA_964445745.1 uncultured bacterium
AACCTTATAATTTTTTAATATATTTTAATGGTACATTATCAGTTAGCCACACGCCGTTTTCACTTAAATAAAATTTAAATCCATCAGAGTACATAGCGGCAGAATTTATTTTTAAAATAATAGGTTCTTCTCTTTTAGAGTGTCTTTTACCAACTGTATAAGCAGTATTTTTATCATCAGTTAAATGAACATGAAGTCTTTTCATTTTGCTTATTTCACCGCTTTTTTTAATTTTTTCAAAATTTTCAACGGTAGTACCTTGATAAAGAATTCTTGGTGGCCTTACTTTTTTTAATTCCACATCAACCTTTATAGTATGGCCTTGAGACGCACGAATTTTAGTTTTGTTTTCATTATAAGCTAATCTCTTTTTATCATTATTATCAACAATATAATCTAATTCTTCTTGTGTTATATTAATTTTATTTAAAAGTGATAAAACATCAACATAACCGTGTTTGTCTATCAATAAATCTTCAGGATTATGCCTTAATAGATAAGTAATTTTCTTTCCTACTTGTATATAATTCATCATGATATTTTTTCAAGAATATAAACGAATATAAATAAAAGAATGATAAAAATTGCTAAACCACTTAATGAAATTAAAAAAGCACTTCCAAATCCTAATAAAATCCATAGTAAAGGAAATAATAAAAATGCACCAATTGTAACTACTAAAGATGTAGCCATTAAATATCCTGCTAAAATAATCAGAATTACATAAATTGTAAAAATTATAGTATTTTTCATTTTTCAAATATTTTTTTGATCATTTCTAATCGTTCTTCATCAGTTATTGATTCTTTTATATCATATTGATACCCAGATTTAATTAATTCTAATCTTTCTTCTTCAGCAAAATTATATAATCCATCTAAGGTTGAGCAATCAGCAATAATTTCATTATCTTTATATATTAAGTAATTACTTTTATGTTCTTCCAATTCACCATATATATTATCAGTAATAAAGTCACTAATAATATTTGACACATCTTCACCATAAATAGATTCCAATAGAATACTATTAATTTTAAAATGCTCATCCATGAAATTGATTAAATCTAATCCATTATCATATATGACTTTTTCTTTCTTACCATTTTCAATAGATAAGGTAATAAATTTTTCAAATGCTCTTTTTTTCATAATATTTGTTTATTTCATTTAATTTTTCTTTTCTTTGCTTCCTAATAGGATCTTCTTCTTTAATCTTTTTCATACAAGCTGATTCACTATAATAACCGTTAGATGTGCCATACCATCTTATAGTAACATATCCTTTTATCGTTGCAAATTTATAAAATGTCCAGGTTGCAGATTCCGGAGTATAGCCATCTTCATCTTTCCTGCGGGAGGCATCAGATGTAGATTCCTCTGCTTGAAGCAACGGATAGCCAATCAAATCATCTAAATCGCCCGCCATTAATATCTTCAATCCGAACATACTCACAACAATCTTGTGAATGATATTGCTTGTAAATAGCACCATTCGATAAATGAAAAAAAAGTTCTTCATCATTTTTTTCAATGTTAATAATTCTCTTCCCAATCAATTCATCCAAAATCATACTATACAAATTTAATTTTTAATCCCATTTTTTGCATTTCTAATAATGCTTCAGCATTTCCGAGACTGTCGTTTAGAGGGTTGTGGTCGTGATTAGTTTTTCTCAAATATTTCCATCTTGATTGTGCATCCATTTTCATTCCACAATATAAATCGCCAATCCGTCTAGAAGACCAACCAAAAGGATTACTACCATAAAATTTCCAAAAATAGTAATTTATCCAGCTACTATCATATCCGTTGTTGTCTGATATCAATATTGGTTGTCCAATAGAATTTATTTTGAGCCATTCTGCAAATTCACTCATTACTTTAACTGGTTCATCAAATTTCAAATGGTCTTCTCTTGAAAATCCACTAACAGCAAGTGAATCAGGTACCCAAATGTTTGATATTGGCTTGGTTTTACCATAAAAGGTTTTTGATAATGAAGGTTCAACCACCACTGCACCAAAGCAAACCATAGAATTATCACCAATTATGGGGCCATCGCTTTCAACATCTACTACAACGTATGACATAGCATTTTTATTTTTATTTATACAAATATACTAATTTAGTTTTTATTAAAAAAATTAATTAAATAAATTTATCTATAACGAAATTTTTTCTATAATTTTTTCTATATCCTTATAAGAATTATCAAATTTTATTCTTACTAATTTTATATTATTATTTTTACAATAATTATTCTTAATGAAATCGTGATTTTTGGTATATTTTAATTTATTATCACCGCCCCAATAATTTATTGACTCATAATGATGTCTACCATCAAATTCTATACAACAATTAAAATCGATTAAATAAAAATCAAATGGTAGTTCTTTTTTATCTTTACAATCTATAAATATTTTTTCTTGTTCGAATTTAATATTTAGTTTTTTTAATATATTGGCAATAATTAATTCTCCTTTACTTTTATTACAATATGTACAGCCAATTCCTTTTAAATGATGTTGGGGTTTTTGATAAAAAACACCATGTTCTGGGCATATAATTTTAATTTTTGTAGAATTGTTTATATAATTAATATCAGAGTAGTCGTATTTATTATTATGAATTTTACTTGATTTTTCAATAAATTTTTCTTTATATTCAACACGACATAAGTCACAACCATTTCCATTTAAGTGCCAATTTGGAGCTTGTTCAAATATACCATGTTTTTTACAAATTATTTTTACTTTAATTTTATTTCCAGTGTAATCAACTAAGGAGTAGTCGAATTTATAATTATGAACTTTATTTGCTTTTTCAATAAATTCATCTGTGGTCATTTTTTTGTTTGATTTACAATATTGACAAGATTTATAACCTTTTAGATGCTCATAAGGAGTTTGATAAAAAAATTCATCGTGAATTAAACATTTTATCTTAATATTGGTTCTATTATTTATATATTTAACTTCACTGTAATCGAAATTATTATAAAAATTTTTTAATTTTAATTTATTAAAAAATTTAATTTCATTGTTTTTTATATTATTGTCGTTTTTTATGAACACGATATTATATATAAAAAAAAGGGAGTTAATCTCCCTTTTTTTTATTTACAAGCTTCAACAGAAGCTTGTCTGTAAGGCGCAACTAACTTTTTAATCTCGCCAAGGGCCTTTCTTACAT
>CAYULU010000074.1:0-3086 GCA_964445745.1 uncultured bacterium
TCTCAATCCGACTCTTCTAATCTGAATGTGACCGGAATGTCAACATACTGAGGGGACAGTGCACCCTGCGGTTCAATCGGATATGCAAACTTCCAGGCCTTAATTGAGCTTTTGGCTGCTTCATCCAGGATCTCATGGCCAGAAGACTTCGAAAGACCCATTCGCCCCACCGAGCCGTCCGGGAGCACCTCCGCAGCAACAATCGCCTGCCCTTCCCATTTTTTTCGAACAGCTCTCGGAGGATAGACAATCGCTTTTGGCACAAGAACAGGAAATGGAGGCAGAGCGTTTGCGGCCATCTCCTTTCGTCCTGTGGCCGTCAAAGAGATCGCATTGGAAGGACGCCGGCTCGACTCAGCGGCAACCCATCCCGGCCCCGCCGCCTCTTGCGCCAAAGCCACCGGGCAAAACGTAGCCGCAAAAATCCATAGCATGAGCGCGGGGACAGTCACTTTTTGAAAAAAAGTGGCTGTCCCCGTTTTTACTGATCCCATAAAAGCTCCTCTTTCCACTTTCCCGAGAAATTCCCTCACAACGTTAATACTCCAGCGAAAAACCTGTAGCCAAACTTCGTTCCCGAGCAGGGTAATACCCTACTTCACCGCGACTCGTGCTATAAGCGGCATATTCCGAGAATTTCGTGTCAAAAACATTTGTCAGCGCAACCCAAGCAGTTGCCCATTTCCACTGATATCGCGCCTTCAGATCTACCGTCGTGTACGATTTCATTTTCGCCTGATCGTTACTCTGATCGCTAATAGCGAACCGAGACCCAAGATGATTCAATTCGGCTGAGAATGTCAGGCCTTCGACGGGCTCCAGGACGAAACCTGTGGCAAATTTAAAACTCGGCACAAACGGAATGGTTTTATTGGCGTAATCCCCGCCCTTGAAATAAGGTTTTTGTGTTGTCAGATTTAAGAACGGCTTGATGTTGTACCACTTTTTCTCGAACAGTTTCAGAGACGATTCCATCTCCAATCCATAACGCCGTGTCAGTGAACCATAATTCTGATTATTGCCCGTATTGGGATCGTAGTAGATTTCATCCTTGGTATCTGTCAGAAACACATTAAGAGCAAGATTCAACGGCTCATAAGTGTTATCCCGGACACCAAGTTCATAGTTCATTTCCTGTTGCTGTTTAAGACCCGCATTCAGCCCCCCCCCAACCCATCCCCACCAACTCCACATATTCGCGTAAAATTCATCCGTTGCTGGCATCCGATACCCGCGAGACACATTGAAATAAACCAGCGACCGTTCGTTATAGTGAAACCCAGGCCCAATATCAAAAGCTGCGTTACGCATACTCCCCGTATCCAGGTTTGCAATGGCTTCCTTTTGATCAAAACGATACCTGGCCCAGTCCCCCCGAGCTCCCAAATTCAGAAGGAGGCGATCCCAAAAAGAAAGCTTTTCAAAAAGATACATTCCGAGAGATTTTTTTGTAATGTGCAGAAGATCCTGCCCTGGCGCACGGTCTCCGCTTCGGATCTGGTCTTTCGCGAAAAAGACATCGAAACCGCCTGTCATTTTACTGGTGATCCAGTCACTAATCTCTTTTGTCCACACAATTTTAGGTTGAAATTCATAAGAATCAATATGGTGCACCGTTTCCCAGTCCCCTCCGGGATAAGGCGAACTCCCCTTGCTTTGGCACCGGCGGAATGAATTGAATGCCGAAATTGAAAACTCATCCCCGGCGATGTCAAAATCCCAGTAAGGGTTAGCCGTGGCAAAAGTCTCGCTGGTCCAGCCGCGATCTTGCGAATGGGTACTTCCCCTCCGGCCTAAACTTTCGATATCACTCATAAAAAGCGCACCCGGCATTCCGTAACGATCTCGATGATGTCCAACGCTCATATCGATCCCGCCGCCATGCCAAGGCCCGATTCCGACCTTACCAAACCAGTCATTGGCCCAATAATCACTATTCGTCCGCCAACCACCACCTTGTGTATTTTCATAGCTAAAAAGTCCGCGAGCCCATTCATTTTCCGCAGAAACCATCCCCCCATTCCGCCTAAATTGGTTCGCACCCATCTCACTCGAAGCCTTGGCGTAAATCCCTTCCTGTGTCTTTTTTGTAACAATATTAATCACGCCTCCTGTGGCATTATCCCCATAGATCACCGTGGAAGGCCCTCGTATCACTTCAACTCGTTCCACTATGGAAAGTGGAATAGCCGACCAGTCCGCGCCAGAAAGGTCGACTTGGTTGGTGCGACGTCCGTCCACAAGCACGAGCACGTTTTGCTTGCCACCCTCCCCAAAACCACGGATATCCACGTTGATCCCTTTCGGATTATCAGAAGTGTGAGAAACCACAATCCCAGCCTTGGATTTTAAAAGTTCCGGTACGTAGCGGGCCGTAGAATTTTGGATATCTTCCTGATTAATGATCGAGACGCTTCGAGTGGTATCAGCCATAGAAGCATCGGTGCGAGTGACTTCAAGAACCGTCACTTCGGCGGCCACAGGCCTTTGCGAACCTTTCACTTCTGCTTTCGTATCGACCGACGCCACAGTCACTGCCGGCTGCGTCTGTTCATTTTCCGTTGCGCGTTGCGCGTTGTCCGTTGCGCGATTTTTCGAGAACGGCCAGCTCCAGGCAAGGTGAACGGTGAAAAATAAAACGGCGAGGACTGCTAAGCTCTTCCGGAGATGCTCGCTCCGGCTCCGATTGTTTTTTGACACAAAAAAACCCTTTCCGCTTCAAGCACGCGCGAAAAGGGTCATTCCCTCGTCGCTTCTGCTCGGAAGCTGTTGGTGACGGATAACAGGCCTGTTTTCTGGCTCATCCCTCGCTAAAGCTAACAGCCCCTCACGATTGAACGTGCAAACTGTTAGAATACTCGGGATTACAGTGGCGGCACCGCGGAGCTTCCGCAAAATTTAACAGCGGATCTCACTTCCCAAATGCGCCTGTTATCTGGTGGTTTGAAAGAACGTGAAACTGGTGCGAATTATACACAAAAAAAGATCTGATACACTAAAAAGATCGGGGGCATTCATTTTTTTCAACTACAAAATGAATACCCCCGATTTTTACTATTCGAGAATCGTAACCTTTTGCATCTGGA
>CAYULU010000075.1:0-2846 GCA_964445745.1 uncultured bacterium
CTTACACGCGGGGAGAGATCTCGAACCGGGAATTTTATCAGGAGGCATGCCGGGTATTTAAAAAACCCGTTCCCTACAAGATGTTCAAGCATTACTGGAATGATATTTTCTGGGAGAACCCGGGGATGGAAAAACTTCTGGCTCGGATAAAACGTCGTTACCCGCTTTACCTTATTTCCAATACCAATGCGCTCCACTTTACCCACATTAAACGCGAATTCAAACTTTTGCGGCATTTCAAGAAAATGTTTCCGTCCCACGAGGTGGGGGCGCGCAAACCGGATCCCAGGATCTACCGGCGAGTTCTTAAGAAAATCGGACTTCAGCCGGAGGAAACGGTCTTTATTGATGACATGAAAAGCTTTGTTCAAGGTGCCCGCAAAACCGGGATGCATGCCATTCGTTTTCGCGGGTTGAAGCCGCTGACCCGCGACCTTCAAAAACTCGGAATCCGGTTTTAAGGAATTCAATATTTCTCTTCTTCTCGAGATTCCTTCCCGACAAATCTTTTTTTGCCGCCTTCAAGGATTGCTTTAAGATAATATTATAATTTATTTTAAGCAAATTTCAGGTTATGCTAATGGCATGAAAACAACAGCGGATCCACAAAAAAACAAAGCTCGGGAGATGGTAAATCGGTTTTTGGGCGGAATGAGGGTGTGTGCGGTTGCATCTTACTTTAAGCCCGTAATTCTTGCGGGCATTTTTCTAGCTCTTGCGATCGGGTGCGGCGGATCTTGGGGAGGCGTCGCGGGAGCGGTGGATGCCCTGATCCTTTTTCTGGTCTTTGTTTTTTGTCTTTATCTTTTTGGGGATCGGATGGTCCTTTATGTCCACCGTGCCCAGCGTTTGACGGAAGAAGAAGCCCCCGAGATTTTTGAGATTCTCCAGGAGCTTTGTTTAAAATTGAACTTTCCGGTGCCGGATCTTTATCTGGTGCCTTCTGCTTCAGCCAACGTGTTTTCGGCGGGCCGGAGTCCGCGGCATTCCGCTATTGCGGTGACGTACGGGGCTCTTAAGGCTCTTAACTCCAGGGAGATGGAAGGTGTTTTTGCGCATGAACTTTCTCATATTATGAGTCATGACATTTTGATGCCCACGGTTGTGGCAGCCATTACGGGTTTGCCCGGGATGATCGAAACGATGTTGCCGCGATCTACAGACTGGGGTAGCGGGGAACGTTATGAACGGGGAGGGACCCATCCGGTTATTTTTTTTCTGGCGGTACTTTGGATTCCGGCCGCGGCAGTTTTGGTGCACGGATTTATTTCACGAATGCGTGAATATAAAGCCGACCGGCAAGGCGGGACATGGTGCGGGAATCCACTCTATTTAGCAAGTGCACTCCGGAAATTGGGACCGGAATCGGGAAAATTTCCGTTACGAAGTGCAGAACCCGCCACCGCGCATCTTTTTATTGTTTATCCACTTCCCGGACAAGGATGGACCGCCCTCCTCAGGACACACCCGCCTGTCGAGTCAAGAATTGCAAGGCTTGAAGCGCAATATCGGGATTCTAGACGGAGGGATGAGCGTCCTTGTTCCGCCCAACAGACCTCCCTGGGATCCAGGGGGCCCGCCGGTTGTCTTTAGGGCTGGAAGGGAGACGCTCTTAGCGAGAAAGATTCCAAAATACCCCTGAAAATTGCCCTAAAATTTCCCTAAAACATTGACGATGCCAGAGGGCGCGGCTACAATACCCTCCCATTTGCAACACAAACCAAAAGGAGAAATCGAGAATGGCTTACGTTATTACAGAGAAATGTCACGGCGAACGGTACGGTCTTTGCGCGACAGTCTGCCCGACTGAAGCAATCTATCCCGGAACCTATCAGGGGAAAGATTTTATGGTCATTGACCCGACGGTTTGTATTTCCTGCGGCGCTTGCGCGGCAGAATGTCCCGTGGGTTCGATTGTCGAATCCGAAGATATGGATCCGACCTGGGCCAAAATTAACGCAGACCTTGCGGTTGAATTTAAATCCAATCCCAAGGTGGCTCCTAGGGCCAAGGACGAATCGCCTAAAAAGCCTACCAATCAGCTGAAGTAAAAAGAAGTTTTAACCGGAAACACCCTGCCGGTTCATTTTGCTGAAAACGCGAAACGGCAAGGCAGGGTTCCTTCCGTTGCTGGAGGCAACACGGATCTCCGTCATGCCGCACACGATCGCGCAGTTGAACATTATGGCTCTCGAAAAAATCCTCAAAAAACATGCCGAGGATTTTGCTTCGGGGAATCCGGCGGCGCAAGTGGTGTCTCGGGGGCTGGGGGTGATAGGAGTCGGGCTTTGGCCCGTGCTTGACCATTTCCTGTTTCGCTCGGCCCATCCGGAAGAACGTGCCCGGGAATTTACGGAGTTGGGCTACACCCGGGATATTTCATCGAGAATTCTTGGTCGTCATCGCGATCCTGTCCATGTTTACCGTTGTCGGTGTCTCCCAGCCATCTTGATCGAAGAAACCAGGGCCCCGGAGTCGAAAGAGTGGGGGAAGATTTTTGACGGAAACGCGCCTTATGTGATAGGGGTCAGGGTCGCGGATATTGATGAGGCAACTTTCCATCTTGAAAAGCAGGCCGTTCGTTTTTTGAGGCCGGGTGCCGGAAAATCAGGAGAAGATATTCGATCAATCGCTGCCGTTCCGGCCTTTCAGGATGGAAAAGAAAGAAGCGTTCTGTTACTGGTTGAACGACATGTGACAGGAATGAATTATTTCGCGCCGGGTTTCTGGAACAAAGCCTAAACAGGGTAGCATCATTTTTTGTGGTGGGCACAAAAAATGGTTTATGCTTGTTTAGTCCAGGGGGCAAACAGGGTAGCATCATTTTTTGTGGTGGGCACAAAAAA
>CAYULU010000076.1:0-2792 GCA_964445745.1 uncultured bacterium
CTCGTCACTCTGTAATGACCATCGTGTACGAGCCGGCAAGCAACCATGTTTTTTTAAATAAAGCTTGCGACTAATCCAGGAATCTTTTACCGATAAAAAACGGTCGGAAGTATAGCAGATTTTTCAGTGGAGGTCTCGGATGAGTTGACAAACGCTCCGGCCAGATGACCCTTAACAGGTACCGTTCGCCGGAAGACTTACATAACTAAGACCAGATTTAGTCCAGTTGCAAGCTGCCGTCAGTTTAATAAGGTTAGTAGCATTTTTTGTCGCTTGTGCCGTAAAAGAAGTATTACTCGCCCCCGTAACGTTAAAAGAATAATCTCCATCGTTCATTTCAATACCCAAATTCGTTCGGATCGCAGTTACATTGGTGCAATTAACATATTTTCCATGATTAGAATAATAAACTTTTTGCGCGGAGCGTATTAACCGAAGATAGGTAATTGCCTGCCTGGCATTCTCTTTTTCAACGGTTTTCAAAAAATTCGGGACTGAAATTGCAACCAGGACACTTGCCACAACCACAACAATGAGAATTTCCGCCAACGAAAACCCCTTTTTACCCATTTTATTTTTCCTCACATTCAGTTTTTCGCAAAAGTTTAATGCTTAATAGGTGATGGTCGTTTTGATATCATAAGTTCCGTCAGAATCGGTATCCGTAATAGAAATGGCACTCGTCATTCCGGCCGGTAAATCGTCCGATGGCATCTGAATAATATCATCTTCGTCGGTAGGACAAACACCGTCCGCAGATCTGCACTGATAGAGCGCCCACTGCATTGCGGCCTCGGCCAGGTATTGGGCCTTGATTCCTTCCAGACTAACCTGCTTCAGGCTGGTATAACTGTTAAGAACCCGAATCATTCCGGCCGAAAGCGTTGCAACGACAATCACAACAACAAGCACGGTAATCAGGGCAAACCCCTTGCTTCGGTTCCGGTACTTCATTGAGAACTCCTCCCACGCGCAATGACGGTCGTCTTAATATTCTCCTGGGGTCCTCCCACCGGCTGGACCTTCATTTCAATGGCAATGGTGTTACTCCCATCCGGTGTAAATGTCAATGCTGTAATATCTTTGGCTATCACAACCGCCGTCCCCTCGCCAATTTTTCGCGTGAGATTCTTTCCACTTAATGCGTACACATAAGTTATATCATCCGTGGTATTGGTGGGGGTATTGGCTTCGTCGACTTTGACCGTGATTTTTGAGTTCGCGGGAGTTACCGTAGAATCAGGCACCGCGCTGTTGGAAACCGTAATCTTCTGGACCATTTCTTCATTCGCCGCCAACACTGCTTCCATGAGGGAAGATTCGGTCGCGTAAAAACTGCTCCCTGTTTTTTTAAGCGAAAGAAAAATGGAAGTAGCTCCCATCAAAACAGCCGCAAGAAGAGACATCGCTACAATCAATTCTAGAAGCCCGAGCCCCCGCTGATTCCGAGCTAACTCCATGTCACATTCACCGTCACCTTTTTACAGGCGACGCCTCCCTTCCCATCGGAAATATCCCAGACGGTGTAATTTCGGGAAAACGGAGTACCTACGATCACATCTGGATTGGTAGAATCAGTCCCCGCAGGATAAGTTTTTCCCGTGGTACTGCAAGGAGAGCCTTCAGCGACAGGGTCTGATGTATCAGCATCTATACAACCCGAATGACTGTCATCAACAAGATCGGCTCCAGCGCCCGTACTCGTTTCATCGGCGCTTACGGCATTCTTGAGATCCTCGAGAGTCTGACGGGCATAATTTGCGGCTTGAAGGTCAAGACTCCCGGTTGTGCTACGACGGCTGGGGCTACTGATGAGGGAAAACACGGAAGAAACACCCAACGCAAGAACCGAGAGGAGAACCAGACTGACAATCACTTCAATCAGCGACAACCCTTGATGTTTCACAGCAACCTCTCCTTACAAAGTTTTATTGCAGAACGTTATTATGTTACTTTTTAAAAAAAACAAGTCAATCTTTCTTTGAAGCGATCAGGCCACAGCTCACTTATTCTTCGGAAACACTGCCGCGGCCGGAATCGGGCAATCTGACAATCTCGGCGCCGGGATAATAGTAACTGAGAATCTCCCGGTACCCGTAACCCAGTTCGCCGAGATACTTCATCCCGTACTGGCACATCCCGACCCCATGCCCCCATCCGCGCCCCTTGATTTTGAATTTCCCTTCCGGGGTCGTGGAAATTTTAGTGATCAGATTACTTTTGAATTTTTCGGGGCCCATCCAGACCCGGAACGCGTCCGCGTCGACCGTTTTTTCCATCCACGTCGAACTAATGATCATCTCATGCGCCCGTCCCGACATATCAACCTTCCCGTACCTTATATTTTTCACTTCCTGGACCGGGATCCCGCCTTTTTCGGCCATCTTCGTCTTGATTTCCTCAGGAGTAAAAACCGATTCCCAGCGATAATGCGGCGACTTCGCGCAAAACTTGCACTCGACTCCCCGTAGCGGCTCCAGGGGCTTCACTCTCCAGACCTGGCTGGCATCCGTAGTACGCCCGCCGCACGTGGAATGAAAATATCCCGGAAAAATTCTTTTTTTAAAGGTCAGCACCTCGCCCGCCGTATCTTCGACCGCCTGGTTGGTTTTAGGATTTTCAATTTTTTTACCGACATAAACCTGGCTGTAAACGCCCGAAGTAACATCGTAAGGTTCTTTCGCCTGCTCCAGCATTTTATAAACGGCAAAAGTTCGGGACGCGACAACCTGCGCCTTAAGGGCCTCAAGCTCCCAAAGAGGATTGGCCTCAAACGGCACGACACCTTTCAC
>CAYULU010000077.1:0-2774 GCA_964445745.1 uncultured bacterium
GATGTTTGATTTTTTTGATGTTACAACATGGGGTCATTGTTTCAGGTTTTGTTCCCGGGATTTTGGATTTGCCACATACACCGCCATACTGTCCTCACTCTCCCAAAGAGAAACTTCCACCACCGGGAGTTTCATACGCCGCGATTCTTTAAAAATCCATTCGGCCAGCCTTTCGGCCGTCGGATTTCCATGAACAGCCACCACGGGTTCCCCCGCCTTTTGAAGTAATTTGACGAGAGGGTCCCGGGCATTCAGAATCATCTTGTGATCCAGCGTACACTCGATCCAGTGACCCAGCGTGCTTTTGATGTCAAAAAAATCAACAACCATGCCCTGCCGGTCAAGTTTCCGGGCCTGCAGAACAATCCGAACCTTCGCGCTATGCCCGTGCAGATGAGAACATTTGTCGTGCCCGCCAAGAAGCCGGTGCCCATAATTGAAATAAAGTGTTTTCGCTACCTGGTACATTCCATGAGCCTTTCGATAACTTCTTCGATGACACGGTTGGGAGTCGAGGCGCCTGCCGTAATTCCAACTTTAGCGGTTCCTCCGGGAAGCCATCCGCCGGTTTCCGTGATCAGTTGAGTGTCAATCTTTCGATGACTGATTTTTTCTTTCGACAGGATACCATCGGCGTCTTCAATATGAAACGTCGGCGCATACCCGGAAGCGATCTCCGCCAAATGGCCGGTGTTACTCGACTTGTAACCACCAATTACGAGAATTAAATCCATATGCTTTTCACCTAGGGCCCGAATGGCATCCTGGCGATCCTGGGTGGCTGAACAAATGGTGTCAAAGTGACGGAATCGCTCCCGGGCGGCTTCAATCCCGTAGCGAGCCTCCAGCCCTTCCCGAAGCATTCCTGAAATCACAATCGATTCGCTCATCAACATCGTGGTCTGATTTGCAAAACCAATCTTTTCAAGATCCGCCCTTGGGTCAAATCCTTCCGAACATGCCCTTTTAAACCCTGTCAGAAACGGGTCGTTTTCCTGAGGGGTGTTTGACGCCTTGTTTCCTCCTCCCAGGATCATATCGCAAACCTGCCTAGCCTGCGCTTGGTCCCTCACCACCAGATATTTCCCCGCTCGTGAACAGGTCGCCCGCGTTTCTTCATGATCGTATTTTCCGTGGATCACGGAAGTAAAGCCGTCCCGGGCGTAGGATTCCACGCGCCGCCAGACGCTCATCACCGACCCGCAGGTCGTGTCCACAATCACACACCCGCGCTCCTGATACTCTTTCAACGCCTTGACGGGAACACCGAAGGCCGGCATGATCACAATATCTTTTTCATTGAGATCGGTCACGGCCAGTCCGCAAGCCGAAGGTCCGGATAAAAACTGGACCCCGAGTTCGCGCAGTTCACGGTTCACTCTCGGGTTGTGAATAATTTCATCCGTTAAAAAGATCCTGCGATCCGGAAATTTCAGGCGCGTCTCATACGCATATTCAACCGCCCGTTCCACCCCGTAACAAAATCCGAATTCCCTGGAAAGATGAATTTCCAGACGTCCACTTTGCAGACAATAATCACCGGCGCGGATTTTTTCAATGAGGGGACTCGAATACTGTTTTTCAAGCCGGGGACGAACATTGTTTTTTCCCCCGGAAATGTTACCGCAGGGTTTTTCGCAAGAATCCATGGCGCACTAGACCGAAAGCTGTCGGATCGCAACCCCGGCCTGCTGAAGAAGTTTGAAGGACGTGTCGGAAAGCGGATAAGTCGCCTGATAAACGACCTCCTGAATCCCCGAATTGATAATCATTTTGGTACACATCAGACACGGAGAAAAAGTCGTATAGATCGTTGCCCCCTTCACCGAAACGCCGTGATAGGCCGCCTGCACAATTGCATTTTCTTCTCCATGTGAACAAAGACATTCCCCGAGATCTTTCCCTGAAGTTTCAACCGATGCGCAACGGGGACAGCCGCCTTCGTTACAATTCGTAATCCCTCGGGGAGTTCCGTTGTAACCGGTCGAAATAATTCTTTTGTCTTTCACAATCACCGCCGCAACCTTTCGCTTCATGCAGTTGGACCGCAGGGCCACCACTTTCGCGATATTCATGAAATATTCATCCCATCCCGGCCGGGTCGAACTTTGGGCGATTTTGACAAGAAGTTGTTTGAGTTTGTCGTGAAGTTCTTTCAGCGGACCGTTATTGTCCACCTGGACATCGGCAAGCGCGAGGGTCTGATCAAGCTGTTGGTCGGTCTTCGTTTCACTTTTTGATTCTTTGGCCTCGAGCGCCTGAAAATCTTCCCATGTCTCAGGGTCATTCTCCCGGCCACGTTGTTTCATGCGTTCGAAACGAAGCCTCTCGGGAGCATTCACTTTCAAAAACGTAAAATTTGTCCTGCGGCGGAAAACCTGGACTTCGGCAGGGTGACGGATGGAATCAATAATATAATGTTTTTCAGGATCAAGCTTCGCATAGATCCTCTCCGCAAGACAACCCGGTCCTTCTTTTTCCCGTAGCTCATTGCCTAACGCCACAAGCGTCTCGCGAACAAGAGGTTGACCGCGCTTCCCGGCCTCTTCACGAAGAGCGTCCGAGAGAGAATAATAATGAAAACCGCGTTCCCTGAGGAAGTTGGCCGCCTCCCCTTTTCCCGATCCATTTTTCCCCGTTAATCCGATAATCATTGGAGATCCTTTATCTATTGGGCCCTGTTAGAAAATTTCCACCGGCATTCAACAAGCATAAACCTTTTTTTGTGCCCACCACAAAAAATGATGCTACCCTGTTTGCCCCCTGGACTAAAC
>CAYULU010000078.1:0-2682 GCA_964445745.1 uncultured bacterium
TTCTTGTGTTTTAAATAGTTCCTTAACTTTATTTAATTTATCTAATTCGAGTTGTACCTTTTTTGCAACTCTACGCTTTTCAATTACACTTAATTTTACTGACTTGTTTAAAATTTCGTTTTGCTCACTAATTAAACCGTCGATAATCTGTACCTCTTCGTTTGGAAATTCTTCACGCAACGCATCAGCATAGACATTCACATCTTCTATCTGAGAATAATCTATCTCACCATCTTTCGTTAATGGATATTTTGATTGCTCTGTGGGGGATTGCTCTTGTTGCGTTTCGGTTTGCTCTTGTATCTCTGGTTTATTTTCATACTCAGCACGTAGTTTAGATTGATTTTCAATAGTAATATTTTCCATCCTCCATTGAGTGTTTGCATCTTTAATGATAATATTAAAAGTACCATCATCATTCATTGATAGTATTTCTGCATCTACTCTTAGAATCTTTTCACCAGACCTTAAATACAATCCATAATTTTTAACTTCCTCTTTTAGATTATCTAAAATAGATAGTTTTTCTTTTTCGTTTTGTAGTTCAGCATCGGTTTTTTTACGCACTACTACCCTATAACCAACCTCACTTGGATTTGTAGGGTTTCTTTGTTTCTTTATTTCTACTGTATTTTCAGGTGTTACGCTTATTGAGTTCTTTACTGTTTCGGCTTCCGATTGAGAATATAATTCAGATTGCAAGTGTCCTGTTTCTACACTTTTGGTAAACTCAACTTTTTTCTTGCCAACGGTAAATGTAGCAGTCTTTGGGTTTTTAACACTACGCAATAGAACTTCTTTAATAACTTCTCCGTCTTCGGTTTCTATATCGGCATATTTATTTTTATCATTATCCATAGTGGTTTGGATAATAGTTGCTTCTTTTCCGTTATACTTAATTTTATGTCCTGCTTTTTTAGTGGAATAATCATTAACGGTTTCGTTTTCCTCAGAAGCTAATTGCTCCATGATTATCTGATTTCCTTGTGCTACTGTTTTATGTATCGTTTCAGCCGCTACTTTCATTTGTTGTGTAAACGCATCAGCTAATGTAGTTTCCTCTTGTTCTATTAAAAACTCATTTGGTATAACAGCCCTTTTAAGTTCGTTATTCTCTACATAGTTTACTATAGATTGTTGTCCGTTATTAGCCTTAACATAAACAGTTGTTCCATTACTAACACCTAAAACATCATCTGAAATACCATTAATTGTTGCTGAAATAATAACATCTTCTCCGTTTGTGTTTTTGTTGTTTGCTTTTAATACCATTAATCCATTTAATGTTTTTTTAGATACTTCGTGCAATTGCTCGTTTATTTTATTATCTACCTCATTATTAGTAGTTAAGTACATTTGTTCTAATGTTCCTTTATATTTTTCCGCTGCTTCTAAATCATCAAAAGATTTTTCCACATACGGTTCTCCCTTTGCGTCTAATAACGATACTTTGTGTTTACCATTCTCTTCTGTTATCAGCACTTCACGTGGACTTGCTAACTCTTTAAATTCGTCTTGTGCTACTCCATTCATGGCTTCTACTTTGGCTTTTGAGCCTGCGTATCCAACAATAGCACCCAACATTTGTTTCCCTTTGTCAGTAATTTTATTTCCTACGTATCCATTGTTGTTTAATAATACATCATCTATGAGTGAACTTAATTGATTGGGTGTTGCATTATCAATAGACATAACTATTTGTTGTGCATTTTCCCCAAAAGTTGTATTTATATTTTTAATTGCTTGTTTGTGGTCGTAATTAACTTTTACTTTTGACATTACATTACCTGCACCAGAGATTACTGTCATAGGTAAAAAGCCAAGTATCATTGTTTGTAAATTATCTTTTGAAAAAAACTCGTTCATTTCCTCTTTAGTAGATACGCCCATAAGATAATTTGCTGTTTGTCCTAATACTTCCTCGCCGATTTCAGCGGGTAATCCGTTAAATCCTGTTGATTTAATTGCTTTGGCAAACTTACCACTACCATCATAAAATAATTTACCAAATTGTCCTATTGGAGTAGATGATATTTTATTTAAATAATTTGTGTTTTTTAATAGTTTTCCAACGGGAGTTAATACATCTCCTAAAAATTCCCCTGACCGTTCAAACATAAATTCAGTCATTCCACGCACAATAGCATCTTGTACGGGTGCTCCCTGCATATATACATAACCACCACCCTCTTTTTTCTCTACGGGTTTAGCCATTGTTTCTTCTAATACACCTGTATAAAACGTTGGGGATATTACTGCTTGTTTTGCTCCTGTTGTTAATTCTCCTGCTAATTTTATTGGTGCTTTAATCAATCTATCAACGCCAATCTTTGTTAATTTCTTATAACCTTCTTCGCCTAATTTAGTAATGAGTTTCCTTTCTATGTGTTGAGCCATTACTTTTGATAATCCTGTTGATGTTCCTTCTGCAAATCCTCCCGTCATTACAAAGTCCACCATAAAAGGTATACTTTGACCAGCCATTTGACCACCAGAATACGACTTACTTATATTTCCCGCTCTTACGTTTGAAATATAATAATAGTTGAAAATAGCATCTAATAACGCTTCCTCTGATTTTAACAATGGTTTACCTGATTGTCCAAGTTCTACAACTCTTGATTTTTGAAGATTATCTGCCAATCCGACAAGTGTTACCCATGTATCGAGTTTTTTAATCTC